>JAEZBF010000216.1 GCA_023427545.1 Pseudomonadota bacterium | reverse complement strand
GATCGATGCTGCCCGCATGGACAAGTCCTCCGAGTGGCAGATCTACTGGCGCATTATCCTGCCGCTGGCCGCTCCGGCGCTCGCCGTGCTCGCCATCTTCTCGGTGGTCTGGCGCTGGAACGACTTCCTCTGGCCGCTGATCGTGCTCAGCCGCAAGGAGCTCTACACGCTGCAGGTCGGGCTCAACACCTACGCCGGCGAACTCAACGTCCAGTGGCACTACATCCTGGCGATGACGGTGGTGACGATGATCCCGGTGGTGTTGGTCTTCATCTTCCTGCAGCGCTTCATCACGACGGGCATAGCGGGGCAGGGGATCAAATGAGCCGCATCGAACTCCGCGCCATCGACAAGTCGTTCGGCAAGACCGCCGTGCTGCACGACGTCAACCTGACGATCCACGACGGCGAGTTCGTCGTCTTCGTCGGGCCCTCGGGCTGCGGCAAGTCAACGCTGCTGCGCCTGATCGCCGGCCTCGACGAGCCCACCCGCGGCACGGTCGAGATCGACGGCGTCGACGTGACCAGGGTCTCGGCCGCTGACCGCGGGCTCGCCATGGTCTTCCAGTCCTACGCGCTCTACCCCCACATGACGGTGCGCCAGAACCTCGCTTTCGGGCTCGAGAACTCCCGCATGCCCAAGGCCGAGATCAACGAGCGCATCCTCGAGGCGGCGCGCATGCTCGAGATCGAGCCTTACCTCGCGCGCCGTCCGGGACAGCTCTCGGGCGGGCAGCGCCAGCGCGTCGCGATCGGCCGGGCGATCGTGCGCCAGCCGGTCGCCTTCCTGCTCGACGAGCCGCTGAGCAACCTCGATGCCGAGCTGCGCGTCAGCACCCGCGCCGAGATCGCGGCGCTGCACGAGCGGGTCAAGACGACGATGATCTACGTCACCCACGATCAGGTCGAGGCGATGACGCTCGCCGACCGCATCGTGGTGCTGCGCGCCGGCCGCATCGAGCAGGTCGGGACCCCGCTCGAGCTCTACAACACGCCGGCCAACAAGTTCGTCGCCGGGTTCATCGGCGCGCCGCACATGAACTTCATCGCCGCCGCGACCGGCACGCTGCCGGCGCGGCCCGGCCCCGCCCGCCTCGGCATCCGGCCGCACCATCTCTTCCGCGCCGGCGAGGGGATCGAGGCGACGGTGCGGCTGGTCGAGGAGCTGGGCAGCGAAACCGTGGTCCACGCCAACGCATCGGGCGAACCGCTGATCGCGGTGCTCCAGGGCCAGCAGAAGCTGCGCGCCGGAGATCCGATCACGCTGGGCTACGAGCCGGCCAACCTCCATTATTTCGACCCCGACGGGCTCCGCCTCAGCGCCTGAGCGTCCGCCGGAAGAAGTCGATTACGGCCGCCCGCATCTCCGGCGTCTCGCGATGCCCGACCCCGGGCTGCCGCAGCACTTCGAGCGGACCCTCGCCGTAGGCCGCCCGCGTTTCGACGAGTGCCCGGTCCACCGCGAGCGGCGGGGTCAGCGGATCGTCGTCGCCGACGCAGATGAGCTGGGGCCGCGGCGCAACGAGGCCGGCGATCTCGCCGGTCGAGGTGGCGGCGAGGAGCCCCGGTACCGTGAGATAGATGCCGTGCAGGTCGTGCGCTCCGGTTTCGATCAGCGTCGCGAAGTCGGCATAGCAGCAGAGATGCGCGATCGCGACGATGCGCGGCTCGACCGCGGCGAGCCAGTAGGCAAGCGTTGCGCCCATCGAGATGCC
This sequence comes from Pseudomonadota bacterium, assembly GCA_023427545.1. Taxonomy (GTDB): domain Bacteria; phylum Pseudomonadota; class Alphaproteobacteria; order Rhizobiales; family Devosiaceae; genus JAEZBF01. Next base: position 8,125 of record JAEZBF010000216.1, on the reverse strand, counting down.
GGACATGCCGACGCGCGCAGCGTCCACGTCGACGCGGCCCGCGAGATAGCCGAGTGCCGCCGCCTGCTCGGTCAGCATCCGGCCGAACAGCGATTTGCCGTACCAGAGCAGCTGCTTGGTCAGTGCGCTCTCGCCGGGCACCCGGCGCAGGCCGAAGGTCGGCATGTCGATGCAGAGCGTGACGTACCCGGCGCGGGCGAATACCGGCCCCGGCGGTGAGAGCAGGGCGGGGCGCCCATCGATCAGCTCCGCCGCACCGATCTCGTAGGCGGCGCCGTGCGCGTGCGCATAGAGGATGGCCGGGAACGGCCCCTCACCCTCCGGCCGGCAGAGAAAACCACGCACCGGCGTACCATCGGCAGCGGCGAAAGTGATGCGCTCCAGCACGTGGTCGCCCGCCACCTCCTCGGTCCGCTCCCCCACCGTCCAGGTCTCGTCCTCGACCCCGAGGAGCGTTCTGAGCTGCTGCGCGCTGATGGCCATGTCCAGGGCTCCTGTTCAGCCCAGTGTAAGCACGAAGCGGGCGTTGAGCGTGCCCGACCACCACATCGGGAAGTTCGTGCCCCACTTGTTGTTGTGGAGGTTGAAGCGGATGCCGCCGGAGAGGTCGGTCGGCTCCGGATCGAAGGTCATGAACCGGTGGCGAACCGGCGCGACCAGCGGGGTGTCCAGCGGCACTACCTCGAGCCCCGGCCGCCGCACGGCCGACACCGCCTGCAGCTGGCCGCCGCCCTTGCGCGCGACGCGATCGCCGGGCTGCCACAGCCCCATCTTGCGGTACTCCCAACCGCCTCCACCACCGGGGGTGAACGCAAGGAAGCTCGCCTCCGGCATGCGGTTGGCCGGCTTGTCCACGAGGGTCACGGCGATCTCGATCCGCCGTTGGTCCAGCGGGCGGAAGTTGAAGCGGACCGCCGCCGGCGCGCCGAGCTCCGTCTGCGCCTCCTCGGGCAGCTTCAGCTCGATGGCATCGACCAGCCCCCGCGACAGCACCGGTGCAAACGTCGCCGAGCGGGCCGTCCGCGCATGCTCCAGCCCCGGCTTGCTGTGGTCGAGCACCGCCCAGGGCTCGCGGTGGGTGAGGTAGCTGTCCATGTGCGCGGCCACGTCGCCGGCGTCATAGCTCTCGTAGCTGTACGCGATGAGCGCCCCACCCGCTCCCGCCAGCCTCACGCCTGAGGGGCTCGCGATCTCCGTCACATCGCCGGAAGCGGCGTCGTAGGCGATGGTCCAGCCGTCCCGCGCGAGGACCCCGGTCGCCGGAACCGCTGCCATCGGCAGCTCCGGCTCAAGCTCCGCCAGCGCCTGGTCGGCCCGCACCCTGTCATCGCCCTCCAGCTCTGCGACCGCCCCGGCGAGATACCGGCGCTGCTCGTCCCACGACGCCTCGGCATAGGCGAAGCGGTAGTCGCTCTGCCGCGCCTGCTCGAACGCCGGCCGGTCCCACGCGGTCTCGTCGCGGAGGTACGACTTGATGTCGACGCCGCAGGTGTGCTCGGCCACCATCGCCAGCCCGCGCCCGAACGCGAGCCGCGACGGCGTCAGCGTCTCCTCCGCAAATCCGTCGTAGAGCCGCTGCAGCGCGAGGAAGCGCTGCGTCTTGGTCGGGTCCGATGCGCTGCCGTGGATCCAGCTGTCGCCGATCTCGTAGTCGATCACCGGCAGCTCGGCGCGGCGCTCCCACAGCACGTCGCCGTACGCATCGAGCGTCGAAGCGCGAACCTCGACACCCGGGTGGTGCCGTTCGATCTCGCGGTAGACGTCGGCGACCTGCGGCACGCTCTGGGGGCCCATGTTGTCGCTGGTATGGGCAAAGCTCAGGCCCTCGTCGAACCCGGCCGGCAGATGCGTCGCGCCGTACGAGTTCTGGTACATCACCACCACTTCGGCGCCGTCCGGAGCGCGCCAGCGGAAGACGTCGGGCACGTCCGGCACGGGCGACGCGGTGTTGACGCCCAGGTGCAGGAACCGCACCCCCGCTTCTGCAAGCAGCGGCACCATGCCCAGCGTGTGTCCCGGCACGTCCGTCATCTTGGCCGCGGTGGTCTGCATGCCGAAGCGGCGGTCGAGCTCCTGCGCATAGGAGAGGCCGGCCCGGAACAGCGCCGGCGACATCAGCTCGGTATGCGTGGTGAAGGGCAGGGCGTGCCAGCGGATCAGCCCACGCACGATCGCGCGCTCAAGCAGCGCCACCCGCTCCGCCGGCTGCGTCTGCAGATGGTCCCAGATCAGCCAGGCGCCGGTGGTCCAGATGAACAGCGGCCGCTCGGGATTTTCGGCAAAGAAGTGTTCGCCGGTATCGATCGCCTGCGGAATGAAGCGCTCGTGGTACTGCGCCCGCACCCGCGCCGCGTGATCGGTAAAGCCGATGTCGAGGTGCGTCTTGAAGATCAGGTGGATGAGGCCGGCCATTTCCCCGCGCTCAGCCCACGGTGCCGCGCACGACGAGGCGCGTGCTCAGCGTCTCGGTCATCGAGGGCGCGTTGGGCGTCTTCAGCCGGCGCAGGATGAGGCGAATGAGCGCCTGCACGCGCTCGTTCAGGTCGATCTTGACCGTCGTCAGGTTGTAGCTCTTCCACGCCGCCTGCTGGATGTCGTCGAAGCCAATCACCTTGACGTCCTGCGGCACCCGGCGGCCCAGTTCGTGCCGGAGCGCGTCCATTGCGCCGAAGGCGCCCACGTCGTTGGCGGCAAAGATCGCGTCGACCGGATCGGGGTCGCTGCTGAAGAGCTCGATCGTCGCGCGGAACGCGGTGTCGTAGGTGAAGTCGCCGGGAATGATCACTGGCGGCGGCAGGCCGCGCTCGGCAAGGATGCTGGTCATCGTCAGCTGCCGCTCGACGGTTGCAAGCGAATGCGGGGCGCCCGACAGGAAGGCGAAGCGCCGAGCGCCGTAGCCCTGGGCGAGTGCGATCGCCTGCTCGATGCCCGCGCGCTGCAGCACGTTGAGATGATCGATGAGCGGCCCGGACGTATCGGGCACCGGCGGCCCGTCCGCGCCGTGCGGGTAGGAGACGTAGATCGGTACCGCGCGGTCGAGCACGCGGCCGAGCTTTTGCGGCCGCACGTTCTCGGTGAAGGCGATCACCGAATCCGGGTTGAAGCCCTTCATGTAGGTCAGCAGCGTTTCGTCCATGCTGAGGTCGGTGCGCGTCTTGAACAGCAGCGTCGCGAAGCCCTCGGCCTGCAGCGCCGTTGTCAGCGCATCGAGCTCCTGGCTTTCCCACGGGCTGCAGACGTCGGGCACAATGACGCCGACGAGGTGCGAGCGGCCGGTGACCATCGAGCGCGCCGCCATGTCCGGCGTGTAGTTCAGCTCCTGGGCAATGCGCAGGATCAGGTCGCGCTTTTCGGGCTTGATGGACGCGTGCGGATTGAACGCCCGCGATACCGCCACGCGCGAAACCTGGGCGGTGCGGGCCACCATGTCGGCGGTCGCCCGGCGTGGCTGGCGCATGGCGTTCTGGTCGCTCACTCCTGTGACCCTACACCCGGAATGTAATCGTGTTCATCGGTGCGCATAGTGGTTCGGCGGCAGCCGGTGTCAAGCGCCGACGCTGTAAAATCGAGCTAAGCTGTTGCAGGGAATAAAGATAATGTCGGTTTCGCTGGGCAACACTTCCCCTGCCACGCGCTAGGCTTTGGCCCCGGCATTCTCCCGCTTGACGGCAAATGCAAGCGTGTTCATTCTCATGGCCGAAGGCAAGAGTCCGATCAGGACCGCCTCGTTCGCCACAGGCGCCGCGAACCTGCGGCGCACCACAGGGAGGAGTTCCGCGATGAGCAATCGCCTGCGCGCATTGTCACTGGGCCTTGCGACCGCCACGACGCTGATTGCGTCGGCGCTGGCCGTCCCGGCCGTTGCCGCCGACTTGACCATTTCCTGCCGTTGCGTCGAAGGCGGCGCCAACAGCAACGACGCGATCTTCATCAAGACCAAGGTGATCCCCGCGTTCACCGCGGCCAATCCGGGCGTCAACGTCAAGCTCAACGAATTCGGCGGCACCGACGAGCAGTACACCCAGCAGCTCGCGCTCGATTTCTCCTCGGGCGCCGGCTCGGACGTGTCGGGCTTCGATGGTTTCCTCGTGCCGAGCTTCGTCGAGGGCGGGCTGCTCAAGCCGCTCGAGGAAGTCGCCGGTCCCGAGGTCAACGACTGGGAGGGCTGGTCGCACATCTCCGAGGGCGTGAAGGCCCTCATGAGCTACCAGGGCAAGCCGTACGGCATCGCCAAGGGTACCGACGTGCGCATGATCTTCACGCGCAAGGACCTGCTGGAGAAGGCCGGGCTTCCGGCCGACTGGCAGCCCAAGTCCTGGGACGAGCTGCTCGATGCCGCCCGCAAGCTCAAGGAATCCGGGGTCGAGTTCCCGCTCCAGCTGAACGCCGGCGTCGCCATGGGCGAGGCCACCACCATGCAGGGCTACTGGATGGCGCTGCTGGGCACCGGCGAAAAGGTGACCGACGAGAACGGCAAGTTCATCGTCTCGAGCCAGGGCATCCTCGATACGCTCAACCTCTACAAGACCATCTATGTCGACGAAAAGCTCGGCGACCAGCGCGCCCAGCTCCTCGCCGACGGCCGCAACCAGAGCTTTGCCAACTTCCGCGACGGCAAGACCGCGCTGCTCGTCGAGGGCGACTACTTCTGGCGCTCGGTCAACGCCAAGGGCGCCGAGTTCGCAGTGCCCGATCGCGATGCCACCATCGGCTGGGCCAAGATGCCGGCCAAGGAGCCGGGCAAGGGCCTCAACGGTCAGGACTTCGTGACGATCTCGGGCGGGACGGGCTTCGTGCTCAACCCGGCGACGAAGAACCCCAAGGAAGCCTGGGCGCTGCTCTCGTTCATGAACTCGGCGGAGATCCTCAACGAGTTCCAGACCATCCAGCCGGCGATCCGCGCCCGCGACGACGTCGCGATCCCCAACTCGCCGTTCCTCACCGAAACCTCGCAGACGCTGCTGCCGCTCACCACGGCACGGCCCAACGATGCGAACTACAACAAGGTGTCGGCCGAAATCCAGCGCATGACCGAAGCGGTGGTTTCCGGTGAAATGTCGCCCGAGGATGCCATGGCCCAGTTCAAGACTGCGGTCGTCGCCATCGTCGGCGAGGAGAACACCGTCAGCACTCTCTGAACCTCCCAGGGCCTGCTCGCTTTCCTTCGGGCCGGCGGGCAGGCCCACCCAGCCTCGCCGGATACGCCGTGAAGCAGTTCTCCCTTCTGTCGCGACGGGCGGCGGCCCTCTTCCTCACCCCGGGCGCGGTGCTGGTCGGCCTCTTCGTGCTGCTGCCCTTCTTCTGGGTGATCTTCACCTCTTTCACCAACCGCACGCTGCTCGGGCGTACCGCGCTCAACCCCGAGTTCGTCGGCCTCCAGAACTACATCCGGCTCTTCGACCCCGCGACGTTCTTCACCCGCGGCCAGTTCGGCGCCTCGCTCATCCTCACCACGCAGTTCGTGCTGCTCTCGGCGCTGGTCGGCCAGGCGCTGCTAGGGCTGCTCCTCGCCTGGCTGATGCAGTCGATCCCGCCCGCCCTCAAGCGCATCGTCGAATCCTGCGTCATCGGCGCCTGGATCCTGCCCGAGGTGGTGATCGGCTTTGCCTGGTTCGCCTTCCTCGATTACGACAACGGCACGCTCAACATGATCCTGCGGGCGCTCGGCCTGCCGCCCGGGGATTTCCTGCTGCAGCAGCCGTTCTGGGTCATCGTGGTGTTCAACACCTGGCGCGGCGCCGCCTTCTCGATGATGCTGTTCAACTCGGCCTTTTCGTCGATCCCGCCGAGCTATTTCCAGGCCGCCGATGTCGCCGGCGCCTCGTCGTGGCAGAAGCTGCGCGACATCGCGCTGCCGCTGATCCGCGGCCACATCGTCACCGATTTCATCCTCATCACGATGTGGACGTTCAACGTCTTCACGCCCTTCCTGCTCACCCATGGCGGGCCGGCCTACCGCACCGAGCTGCTCTCGATCTACAACTACCGCGTCGCCTTCAAGGACTTCGAGTTCGGCAAGGGCGCCGCAGTCGGCGTGATCATCATGCTGATCAACCTCGTCCTCGCGCTGATCTACCTCAGCATCGGCCGGCGCAAGTCGAAGGAGGCGGAGGCAGCGACATGAGCGGCGGCCACATCCTCCAGCGCATCGGCTTTTCCGCGCTCGCCGCGCTGCTCGGCGCGCTGTTCGCGCTGCCGCTGGTCTGGTTCATCTTTGCCCCGTTCAACGCGCGCGCGGAGATGGGCCTCGCCCTGCCGGATCCGTTCACGCTCAGCAACTTCGCGGCCGTGTTCCAGAACGGCTTTGCCGTTTCGGCCCTGCTCAACAGCCTGATCCAGAGCATCGGCGGCGTCATCCTGATCGGCATCGCGGCAACGCTCGCCGCCTACGCGCTGTCGCGCTCGACGATCCCGGGCAAGGGCGCCGTCACCTACGTGCTGCTGCTGTTTTCCTCGGTCGTATCCGGCTCGGCGGCGATGGTGCCGATCTTCCTCATCGTTTCCGCAATGGGCCTGATCGACAGCCATATCGCCGTCATCCTGGTCTTTGCCGGCGGCCTGCTGCCGACCGCAATGTTCATCCTGCGCGATTTCATCGACGGCATCCCGCGCAGCTACGAGGAGAGCGCGATGGTCGCCGGTGCCTCGCCGGTTCAGGCGTTCTTCGACGTTGCGCTGCCCGTGATCCGCCCCGGCATCGTCGTGGTCGTCGTCTGGGCCTTCGTCAACGTCTGGGGCGGCTTCCTCATCCCCTTCATCCTGCTGCGCAGCAGCGAGCGCATGCCCGCGTCCGTTGCGATCTATTCCTTCTACTCCGAGGCCGGAACGCCCATCGTGACGCTGCTTGCCGCCTATTCCCTCCTCTATTCCCTACCGGTGATCGTGCTCTATCTCTTCGTCTCCTGGAAATTCGGCTTCCGGTTCTTCGGCGGGATCAAGGCGTAATGGCGTCCGTTGCCTTCCAGAACGTCACCAAGACCTTCGGCAGCTTCACGGCCGTTCAGGACGTGAGCTTTGCGATCGGGGACGGCGAGTTCGTCTGCCTGCTCGGCCCATCGGGCTGCGGCAAGACGACGAGCCTGCGGATGATCGCCGGCCTTGAGACGCCCACCTCGGGCAAGGTGCTGATCGGGGATCAGGACGTCACCGGCCTTCACCCCAAGGACCGCCAGATTTCGATGGTGTTCCAGGATTACGCGCTCTACCCGCACATGACCCTGGCCGACAACATCGCCTATCCGCTCAAGGTCCGCGGCGAGCCGGTCGTGGCACGTCACAAGCGGGCGCGCGAGGTCGCCGACGTGCTCAAGATCGGCGAGCTGCTCAACCGGCTGCCCAGCCAGATCTCGGGCGGTCAGCAGCAGCGCACCTCGCTCGCGCGGGCGCTGGTCTATCCGAGCCGCGTCTATCTCTTCGACGAGCCGCTCTCCAACCTCGACGCCAAGCTGAGGCTCGAGGCGCGCGGCTTCCTCAATCACCTCCAGCGTGACATGGGGATGACCGCGGTCTACGTCACGCACGACCAGGCGGAAGCGATGGCGCTCGCCACCCGCATCGCCGTGATGGATCGCGGCCGGATCGTCCAGTACGCCTCCCCGATCGAGATCTACCGCCGCCCGGCCACCACCTTCGTCGCCAACTTCGTGGGCAATCCCCCGATGAATATGGTGCCGGTCGACGCCACCATCGAAAGCGAGCGGCTGCACCTCTCGGGCGACGGCCTCACCCTCGCCGGCCTGCCGCTGTCGCAGGGCATCCGCACGGCGCTGAGCCGCTCCGCCAAGCTCACCCTGGGCGTGCGCCCGGAGCATCTCTCCCTCGCCTCCGCGGCCAACACGATCTCGGGCCGGCTCTTTGCCAACGAGAACATGGGACCGGAAAGCCTCGTGACCCTTGAGCGCGCCGACGGTAGCCGCGTCACCGCGCGCATCTTCACCGACGAGCACGTCGACGCCGGCGAGCAGGTCTCCCTCGGCTTCAGCAGCGACCACATCAGCCTCTTCGACAGCGACGGCAACCGCATCCCCGCCGACGGGGAGCAGCCGCTGTGACCATCACTGAACTCGCAGTCGGGTCCTTCTCCCGCAAAGCGGGGGAAGGTGGCGCCGAAGGCGACGGAAGGGGG
>JAEZBF010000174.1 GCA_023427545.1 Pseudomonadota bacterium | reverse complement strand
GAAGTGGTGGCCATGGAGATGAATCGGGTGCGACATCGCCGAGCGGTTCGAGAAGCGGACCTCGACGCGGTCGCCAGACCGGACGCGCAGCTTGTGGCGGGTTGCCCAGTCACGATCGTCGAACCTCCAGACATAGGGTGCCATCGAGCCGGTAAGCGTAACCTGGTACTGCGCCGCCGGCTTCCTTGGCGGTAGCGGCGTCAGTGCCTCGAGCTGCTCCTCGAGCACAAGATCGAGTGCGCGCTCCATGGTGTCCGCTTCGCTGGCATAACGCGGGACCGTCGCCCCCGGCGCAGCAAGGACGATGCCGGTGCGGGCAACATCGCCCTCGCGGCGGGCAAACACCGGCACAGCGGCACCAGCGGGCACCTCGACCAAGAGGTCCATGCGCTGCGCCTGGGCGAGCGGGAAGCGGCTGCCGGTCAGCGGCCGGACCGGATTGCCATCGACGGCCAGGATGGTCCCGTCGGCGCCAGCGAGATCGATCCAGAACCCGGTAGAGGCCGCGCCGTTGATGATCCGCAGGCGCACCCGGCCGCTGCGCTCCGTACGTATCACCTCCGGATCGTCGAGCGTACGATCGTTAGCGAGGAAGGCGTCGTAGGTGACATCGTTGAGGTCCATGGAGTGGTTCATGCTCCCATGACCTCCCCCGGCACCCCCGTGGCCACCACCGTGGTCCATGGCCGTTCCACCGGTCAGCCCCTTGAGAATCTCGACCGGATCCCGGAAGCTGAAATCGTTGAGAAGGAGCACGACCTCCTGCACGTCCGCCGCGGCGTCTTCGGCAGTCTGAACGATCAGCGGCGCTGTCAGAAGCAACTGCTCCTGCATGGCGTGGTGGGAGTGCATCCAATGCGTGCCCGGACGTGCGCTGAACTCGTAGTCCCGCGTCTCCCCGGGTTCGATGGGCGAAACGTACCCGGTCTGTGCGATGCCATCGAGTTCAGGCGCCGGCGTCTGGCCGTGCCAGTGAACCATCGTGGCTCGTCCGCTTGCATTCTCGAGCGCGACGCTGAACGGTTCGCCGGGTCCGAGGATGAGCCCCCGGCCGCCGGACTCGTTGGTAAGGCTGAAGACCTCCGCCGGTTTTCCCTTCACCTCCAGCGTGCGGCGGCCAACCGTCAGCCGACGCACTGGCGCCGCTGCGCGTACAGGGAGGGCGATCGCCCCGGCGGTGGCCGCCGCAGCTCCGATGAACGCCCGCCGGGTGAATTGTCTTGCCATTTGCCGACCTCTCATACCCCGCAGCCATCAGGTCGGGCGGCGAGGTTCACCTTCGTCTTCATCATCGAGGAGGATCCGCTCGGCGGCGCCGTCGAGATCCTCGTACTGCCTGGTCTTGAGCGACCAGAGGAAGGCCATCAGCCCGGCGACCCCCATCACCAGACCGATCGGGATGAGCAGCGCCATCGCGTTCATTGCGCAGGCCGCAAGTCTGCCCGGCCCATGGGTGCTGCCGCGACGGGAGCCAGTGTGAGCCGTGGCGTCCGCAGGCGAAGCGCGTTGCCCACCACGATGATCGAGGACAGCGACATCGCGAGGGCGGCGATCAGCGGGGTGACGTAGCCGAGCACGGCGACCGGAACAGCCACTGCGTTGTAAGCGATGGCCAGCCCGATGTTCTGCCGGATGAGGTGTCCGGAGCGGACCGAGAGGTCATGGGCGAAAACGACCGCGCGCAAATCCGACCGCAGGAACACGAAATCGGCGGCATTGCGGCCGACTTCGGCGGCTTCGGCCGGGGCCATGGAGACGTGGGCGGCCGAAAGCGCGGGCGCATCGTTGAGGCCGTCGCCGACCATGAGCACCTTGCGCCCTGCCGCCGCGAGGCCCGCGATGCGCGCCACCTTTTCCTGCGGCGAGACGGCGGCGGAATAATCCGGGATGCCGACCCGGCCAGCGACCGCCGCCACGGCATCCGGCTGATCGCCGGAGAGCAGCAGCAGGCCAAAGCCGCGCCGGCGCAATTCGGCGACGGCTTCGCTGGCGCCATCGCGCAGCCTGTCCTCGAACACGAAGCGCTCGAGCAGGACACCATCCTTGGCAAGCACCGTACCGCCGTAGCCGCCCGGCGGCGCGTCGCCGAACGCCCAGGACGCACGGCCGAGCCGATAGGTGGCGGTGGCGGTGGTCGCCTCGAGCCCGTGTCCGGGCACCTCCTCGACCGAGAGAAACTCCTCCGCAACGGGCGATGCCGAGACCAGCGAGGCGAGGCATTGCGAGAGCGGATGACGCGAATACCGGCCGATGTGTGCCGCCATGGCAAGGTGGCGCGGATCGATCTCGCTGGCGTTGACCAGCGCCGGGCGGCCGCTCGTCAGGGTGCCGGTCTTGTCGAACACCACGGTGTCGACCTCGGCGAGCCGCTCCATGGCGGAGCCGTCCTTGACCATGATGCCGTTCTCGAACAGCCGGCGCCCGGCAACCACCTGGACGATCGGCACGGCAAGGCCGAGGGCACAGGGACAGGTGATGATCAGCACCGCGATGGCGATGCTGATTGCCCGATGCCAGTCGCCGCCGACGACCATCCAGCCGAGGAACGTGGTGGCCGCCGCGACGTGGACGACGGGCGCATAGAGCCGCGACACGCGATCGGCGATCCGCCGGTAGCGCGCCCTGCCCCCTTCGGCTGCCTCCATCAGGCGGATCATCTCGGCAAGGAACGAGTCGGTGGAGCTTGCGGTGGCCCGCAGCTGCAACGCGCCGGTGAGGTTTAGCGTCCCTGCCCTTACGGTCGCGCCCGGCGTCACCCGGATCGGCGTGCTTTCGCCGCTAATCACCGAGCAATCGAGGTCGGAGAGGCCGCCCTCGACCTCGGCGTCGACCGGAACGCGCTCGCCGGCCGCCAGCAGGAGCTTCGTGCCCGGCTGGACATCGGAAATCGGCACATAGGCCGTCCCGCCCGAGGGGGTGAGGACCGTCGCGCCACGCGGTGCGAGCTTGGCGAGGCCGCTCACCGCGACACGTGCGCGTTCGCGCATGAGGTGATCGAGCGTGCGGCCCGCGAGGAGAAAGAACAGCAGCGTCACCGACGCATCGAAGTAGGCGTGCGGCCCGTTCGTGATCGTGTCGTAGAGGCTGAGGCAGAAGGCGAGGATGACGCCGATCGAGATCGGCACGTCCATATTGGTCTGGCCGCGGCGCACCGCGCCCCAGGCCGACTGGAAGAAGATGCGTCCGGAGTAGAGCAGCGCGGGAAGCGCGAGGGCGGCCGATATCCAGTGGAAGAGGCTACGCATCTCCCCCTCCGCGCCGGCCCAGACGGACACCGAAAACAGCATGATGTTCATGGCGCAGAAGCCGGCGACCGCAAGGGCACGCAGGTGCCGGCCGCGCTCGGTGTCCCTGGCTGCCGGGACGTCCTCGACGAGGTTGCCGGGGTAGCCGATACGATCGAGCGTCTCGCTGATTGCCGGCGGGGTGGCGTCGGGTCGCCAGTGGACGGCAACGCGATGGGTCGAGAGGTTGACGCGGGCGTACTCGACGCCATCGAGGGCCGACAGCGCGTTCTCCACCTTGCGCATGCAGCCCGCGCAGTGGACGCCCGGAACCGACAGCTCGGTTCGCAGCAGACCGTCCTTGAGCTGCCGGCTCGCAAGCAGCAGTTCGGAGGCCGAGGCGCTGCTCGCCGCGGGGATGCCGGCGAACGCGCTTGCCGCGGCCGTGCTCATCTGATCGCCCGGTAGGCGTGCCAGGTGCCGTAGCCCAGGAGCGGGAAGACGACGATCATGCCGAGGAAGCCGGTCAGCACGGAGACGACGAACAGCACCAGCACGATGGTGCCCCAGGCGATCATCACCGGCAGGTTGTTCCAGACCATTGCGGTGCTGGTGCCCATAGCGGTGAGGACATCGGTGTTCTCCTCGACCAGCATGGGGATCGAGAACACGCTGGTGGCGAAGGCGAAGGCGGCAAACAGCGCGCCGACGAAGCTGCCGGTGACGATCATCCCCCAGCCGAGCGGCGTGCCGATCAGCAGCGGCAGCAGGTGATCGAGGCCCGGGAAAGCCCGGTAGCCGAAGAACAGCGCGTAGATGAGCACCGCCGCCCGCATCCAGAGCAGCAGGAGGAGGCACAGCAGCAGGCCGGCGAAGAAGACCTGGGCGACGTAGTGCGGCCGGAAGCGCACGATGTCACCGAATGTGGGCGTGCGGCCATGCTCGCGGGTTCTGCTGACCTCGTAGAGGCCGATGGCGAGGATGGGCCCCACGATCATGAACCCGGCGAGCGCGGGAAACAGGAGATAGTCCCACCGCAGGACGATCATCGCCCACACCGAGACGATGGAGATGACGCAGACGAAGAGCCCGTAGGCAAGGCTTGGACCGGGTGCCGCGATCAGGTCGCGGAAGCCCGCGCCAAGCCAGGCAAAGCTCGCCGACGGCGGCAGGTGCCGCTCCCACCTGGGGTCGCGGGTTTCCTCGATGCCGGAGGTTTCGGTCAGCAACCCGTAGGTCGGATCCGCCTCGCTCATCACATCCCCTCCTACCGCTTCAGCCCCATTTGCATCAGCACGCCGACTGCGCCGCGG
>JAEZBF010000157.1 GCA_023427545.1 Pseudomonadota bacterium | reverse complement strand
CGGCCTGCGCGTCGGCAGCGCTCCGCGGCAGGTACTTGCCGCTCAGAGCCTTCGCGTCGGCTTCGGTCGCGGCGTCTTCCGGAGTTGCCCAGGTGATCAGGCAATCGCGGTCCTGCCCCGGAGGATTGGCATCCTGCGCAAGGGCAGGGCCGGTCAGGAGAGCCGCAGCGGCCGCAACAATTACAAATTTCTTCACAGTGGAATCTCCTCTTGGGGTGCCCGCAGCAACATCGCAACGGCACCCGCGAGCCGTTGTTCCGAGTAGAGACCACTATTGTGAAAACCGTGACGAGTAGCTGATTGGGAAAGTCAGCTCATTGTCAGACGTTAGTCTCGGAAGGATCGGCTAGAGCTTGTACGCCGTCTTTGCGAGATCATAGGCGAGCGCCCGCGCCACCTCGTGCGCTTCGTCTTCGCGCAGCCGATGCTCGGTCACCAGCCGTGCGAGGAAGGCGCAATCGATGCGCCGCGCGACGTCGTGCCGGGCCGGGATCGAGGGGAAGGCGCGGGTGTCGTCGTTGAAGCCGACGGTGTTGTAGAACCCTGCCGTCTCGGTCGCCATTACGCGGAAGCGGCGCATCCCCTCCGGGCTGTCGTGGAACCACCACGGCGGGCCCAGCCGGAGCGAGGGATAGACACCGGCGAGCGGCGCTAACTCGCGGGCGTAGCTGCTCTCGTCGAGCGTGAACAGCACCACCGTCAGCGCCGGATGCGTGCCGACGCAATCGAGCAGCGGCTTGAGCGCGCTCACATAATCGGTGCGGGTCGGGATGTCGAAGCCCTTGTCGCGCCCAAAGCGCTTGAACATCTCGGACGAATGGTTGCGCCACGATCCCGGGTGGATCTGCAGCACCAGCCCGTCCTCGGTGCTCATCCTGGCCATCTCGGTCAGCATCTGCGCCCGGAACAGCCGCCGCTCGCTCGCATCGGCGACGCCGCGGCGGATCTTGTCGTAGAGCGCCCGCGCCTCCTCGTCCGACAGGTTAGCGGTTTCCGCCGTGGGGTGGCCGTGGTCAGACGAGGTCGCCCCGAAGCTCTTGAAGTAGGCGCGGCGCTCGCGGTGCGCATCGAGGTAGCCGGCCCAGGTACCGGTGTCCTCGCCGGAGATCTCCGCGAAGCGGTCGAGGTTCTGCGCAAAGCCCTCGAAGTCGGGGTCGACGACGGAGTCCGGGCGGTACGCCGTGACGACGCGGCCGCCCCAGCCGCTCTCGCGGATCGCTTTGTGCCACTTGAGGTCGTCGAGCGGGCTGTCGGTGGTCGCGATCACCTCGAGGTTGAAGCGCTCGAACAGGGCCCGTGGGCGGAACGCTTCCGTTTGCAGCAGCTCGGAGATGCGGTCGTAGGCGGCGTCGGCGTTCTGCGGCCCCAGCGGCTCCTCGATGCCGAACAGCGTCACCAGCGTATGGTCGAGCCAGAGCCGGGTCGGCGTGCCGCGGAAGAGATAGTAGTTCTCGCAGAACTTGCGCCATATCGCCCGGCCTTCGATTGCCGGCGCGGTCCCGTCGGCGCCCGGCACCCCGAGCTCCTCGAGCCGCACGCCCTGGGAAAACAACATGCGGAAGATGTAGTGGTCGGGCACGATCAGCAGCCGCGCCGGGTCGGGGAAGGCCTCGTTCTCGGCGTACCAGCGTGGATCGGTGTGCCCGTGCGGCGAGATCAGCGGCAGGTCCTTGATGCCGGCATAGAGCGCCCGCGCAACGCCGCGCGCATTTGGCTCCGCATCGAAGAGTCGGTCGTCGTCGAGCACGCCTGGCAATCTGGTTCTCCCGTCGCGCCCCGGCCCGCTGCCAGGGCGGGCGGCATTAGCAGCGAACTCAGGCCGGGCGTCAACACAACCGGTGGCACTTGCTCCCCGTCCTGAAAAGTGGCTCTCTTGAGCTGCGGTCCGGGCAGGGGGCGCGGGACATGGTGGGCAAGACGCGAGGGTGGCGCGGCTACGCCGCGGGGCTGTGCCTTGGTCTGTTGTCCGCACTCCAGGCAGCGCAGGGCCGGGCCGCCGACACCTGGGTGCCGCCGCCGGAATACCTTGCAGAAGCCGGCCTCACCTCAGCCGCGGAGCTCGACGATGCGACCAAGGGCAACATCCGTCCGCGCATCATCCAGCTGCTCGGCAGCGACCCGCAGCGCCTCTCGGCCAGTGGCCTCGCGGCGGACGCGACGAGCAACGATCTCGTGGGCAGCTTCCTCCGGCGCTGGTCGGCGCAGGCGCGGATGGGTCGACCCGCCGGCGACATCTGCCTGGCGGCCGTGCGCTTCCGCAACACGCTGCCCACCGAGCAGGCGCTGATCGAGAACCTCCGCGCCGCCGCGATCGGCGGCCGCGTGCCATTCGCCATCGGTGAGACGGCGGTCTCGGGCCTCGACCTGTCGCTGCGGATGACGAGCTACACCACGCCTGGCGCGCTCGCCGAAGCGACCAACGTGCCGCAGGCGATCCGCGATGCCGGCCGGCAGATCGCCGCCTATGCCGCAGAGCTCGAAGTCTACACGCCGGTGTTCGACGCCATCGTGACGTCCTGCGGCACCGGCACCTTCCACCTCAATGACGCGGTGATGGACGATCAGGGCCTCACCCACTGCGAGGGAGACGTAGGAAGCGATTTCGATCGTCTCGCACCCACCATCGAGACCGACCTGGTCACGGCGCTCGCCGCGGCAGGAGTGGGCAGTTTCGAGATCAACTGCGCCAGGCTTCGCCTGTCCCTCAGTGGAGTCAGGCTCGACCGGCTGATGCTTGCCAACGTCGAAGCCGACCAGCTCCGGCTGTTCAATTCCAGCGTCGGCCTGCTGGCGTTGAGCAGCGTCTACAGCGACAACCGCATTGCGATGGTGAGCTCGACCGTCTCACAGGGGCTCATTCTCTACGACGTGCGCACCCCCGAATTCGACATGAGCTACGCGCACATCATGGGCACGGCCGAGATCAACCGCCTGCTCATCAGCAAGAGCCGCGACACGCCCACAACGCTTGCCGCTGAGCCTGGCGTTTCGCTCTCGTTCGACTATGCCGTTCTCGACCAGTCGATGAGGATCAATCGCAGCATCGTCCAGGGTGACATCAACCTGGCTTCGATGCGGGCCGGGACCTTCCGCCTCACCGACGTGAGCGCGGGGCGCGGCATTTTCCTGAACGGCAGCCAGTTCTCGGGCACGCTCGAGATCGGCTCGGGCAATGCAGGTGGCGTCACTTCGGCTGGATCGATCATCGGCGACGACGTCACCGGTACCGACCTGCTCGTCTCGAACGTCCTCGCCGGCCGTTCACTCGCCTTCGAGCGGGCGAGGTTCTCCGGCCCCCTCACGATGCGGAACATCATCGCCGGCTCGAACATATGGCTGCAGTCGGCGTCGGCGGCATGGCTCGACCTCCAGACTGCCAGCACGCCGGTCGTTCAGGTCGCCTGGACCACTTTCGAGGGTTCGCTGCAGGTGAGCGGCGTGCGGACCAACCGCCTTGCCGCTTCCTCCACCGCGGCGGGCTACATCACCATCAATTCCCTGGAAGGCGGGCCGCTCACCGCCACCCCGCCTCGACGCTGCGTCGACACGGACTCCGCCCCCGAGGTGACCCCGATCCGGCAGGGCAGCGGTCCCTCGCCCGAGCAGCTCGAGGCGGCGCAGATCACGACCGGGACCGGCGGCTGCATCGGCCGGGCCGCGCTCGACGACAGCCGGATCGCGACCCGGCTAGGTCTCGAGGGCGATGTTCTGGGCGCGGTCGACCTCACCGATGCAACGATCGGCGGGCTGCTGACGCTCGCGACCGTGAACACGCGGTTCGGAGCGGCTTCCTGCGTGACCGGGCAGGGCCTGCGGGTCGACACCCTCCTCGTCGATCCGCCCGGCCTTGTGCCGAGCGCCAAGCGCTACCGCACGCCCGGTCTCATCGACCTCTACGGCGCCAGTTTCCGCGTCGTCAGGACATCGGAAACCATCAGCGCGAAATCCCGCACCGACACCGCCGATGCGTTCCTCGACACCCTGATCCAGCGCGTCCCGGCACGCTGCAACGAGGACTCGGGCCGCGTGCTGACCTCCATTCCGTGGCTGCCCAAGGGCACCTTCCCCGCGGCCGGAGAGCCGCGCACCCGTCCGGCCTACGAGCCCGCCATCTACGACGCCCTCGCCGCCGGGTTCGACAACACCGGCGAGGTCGACCTGTCACGCGCGGTCAAGATCGAGAAGAACCGCGCCTATGCGGCTTCGATCGACTGGAGCGGCTCGCTCCCCGGCTTTACCACCAAGGTCGTCTACACGCTCGCCGACGTGATCTCCGGTTACGGCTACGACAACGTCCGCGCCGTGCTGCTCCTGCTGCTGATCACCGCGATCGGCGCAGTCATCGGCATTCTGGGTGAAGAGCGCATCCGCTACGGCTCGCAGCTCGCCTGGTGGTGGCTGCGGCGCACGCTGCGCCTGCCGCAGAAGCGCCCCCGCCCGCAGCTGCTGACCGGCCGCGGCAGGGCCGTCCGATCGCCCCGCCGCCGCACGGTCGGTGTTGCAGTGCCGTCAACAGCTGGGGATGGCGAGACCGGGCTGCGCCACCACATCTTCTTCAGCCTCGACCGTTCCATCCCTTCGCTTGGTCTCGATGCCGACTTCTCCCGCCACCGCGAGCTGCACCTGGGCACCTACATCTCGGTCTACTTCTACCTCCAGCGCGTGCTGAGCTTCCTCATCCTCGTCCTGATGATCGCCGGCGCCTTCGAGCTCTTCCAGTAGACCGTGATCAGCGGTGAGTCCCTTGAACCGCGAGACGCGGGCGCACCGCAAACGCCAGGCGTTCCGGGGGTTCCACTCGCCGGTTTGACCGCTGCAGCGCCCTTGACCATATTACGCCTCCCGACTCTGCGGCACGGGGCAGACCCATGAGCGACGACGCGAACATCAGCGCCTACTTCGAGCGCATCGGCTTTGCTGGGTCGATCGCACCCAACCTGCAGACCCTGCAGGTGCTGACCTCATCGCACGTAGCGGCGATTCCCTTCGAGAACCTCACTCCGCTGCTCGACCAGCCGGTCCGGCTCGACCAGAAGAGCCTCGAGCAAAAGCTGCTCTACGACCGACGGGGCGGCTATTGCTACGAGCAAAACCTGCTGATGATGCGCATGCTGCGCAGCCTCGGCTACGAAGTGCGGCCGCTCGGCGCCCGCGTGCTCTGGGGCCGTTCGCCCGATGCGATCACCCCGCGCACCCATCTTGTGCTCGGCGTCGATCTCAGCGGCTCGACCTGGGTTGTCGACGTCGGCTTTGGCGGCCCCACGCCCACCGCGCCGCTGCGCCTCCGCGCCGGCACAGAGCAGGAAACGCCCCACGAGGTGTTCCGCTTCACCGGGGAAGACCCGGCGCTGCGGCTTGAGATCAAGGCCGGCGAGGAGGAGTGGCTGCCGCTGTACCGGCTCGATCTCTCCGAGCAGCACGAGGTCGATTTCGCCGCGCCCAACTGGTTCGCCTCGACGCACCCGGATTCGCCGTTCCGCACAAGGCTGAGCGCCGCTCGTGCCGAGAAGGGCCGGCGCCTGACGCTGCGCAACACCACGTTCACCACACGGGCCACCGGCGCAGAGCCGGAAATCCGCGAGCTCACCAGCCTCGCCGAGGTCAAGGAAGTGCTCTCCGGCCCCTTCGGCATCTCGCTGCCGGCCGCCGAGAACCTCGACGCGGCGCTCGACCGGGTATTGACCTTCCCCAAGGCGGGCTGATGGCGCCGGTCATCCCCGATCCCAAGCGGATACGCGACTTCCCCGACCAGGCCGCGTTCGAACGCTGGCTGTCGCAGAACCACGACCGCGAGCCCGAGCTCTGGCTCAAGATCCACAAGAAGGGCAGTGGCCTGCCGACCGTGACCTACGCCGAAGCGGTCGACGTCGCGCTCTGCTGGGGCTGGATCGACGGCCACAAGAAGAGCTTCGACGACAAGAGCTTCCTGCAGCGCTTCTCGCCGCGCGGCAAGAAGAGCATCTGGAGCCAGATCAACCGCGACCACGTCGCGCGGCTGATCGAGGCGGGTCGCATGACCCCGCATGGCCTTGCGCACGTCGAAGCGGCAAAGGCCGATGGCCGCTGGGACGCCGCCTATGCGTCCGGCAGCAAGATGGAGCCGCCCGAGGACCTGCTCGCCGCCATCGAGGCCGACCCGCAGGCCTACGACATGTACCAGCGGCTCAACGCCACCAACCGCTACGCGCTCTCCTTCCGCACGGTGAACATGAAGACCGAGGCCGGGCGGAAAAAGAAGATCGCGACCTTCGTCGACATGCTGCGGCGCGGCGAGACCATCTACCCCAACGGCAAGAGCAAATGACCCGGTACGCGGCCTTCCTGCGCGGCGTGAACCTCGGCAAGCGCACCGTCAAATCCGCCGAGCTCAAAGCCGCCTTCGAAGAACTAGGGTATGGTGGGGTCAAGACACTGCTGGCGAGCGGCAACGTGCTCTTCGACGCCGATGGCGTCGAGGAAAAGCTCCGCGCCGCCATTGAGGCCGGGCTCAAGAAGCAGTTCGGCTTCGAGGTCGGCACCATCCTGCGCACCCGCGACGAACTGCAGGCGATGATCGACGCCGACCCTTTCGCGGGCGTCGATCCCAACGCCGATGTGAACTTTCACGTTCTCATGCTGACCAAGCCGCTGTCGCCCGCACCCAGGCTCGAGAGCATTGCCGGGGACTACGACGTCGCCCGCATCGATCCGCGCGACGTCTATTTCGTGGTGCACAAGAAGCCGGACGGGACCTATACCGGACACAGCGCGTTGGGGCAGGTGGACAAGCTCTTCCCCAAGGGCACGCTGATCACGATGCGCAACTGGAACACCATCCTCAAGGCCGCCGCATGATCACCGTCTTCGGCTCTGCCAACCTCGACCTGATCGGCAAGGTGGAGGCGCTGCCTCACGCCGGCGAGACGGTGCCGGGCAGCACCTTCTCCACCGCACCCGGCGGCAAGGGCGCCAACCAGGCGTTGGCGGCGCGGCGGGCAGGCGCGGTCACCCGCCATTGCTGCGCCGTCGGCGACGACGCCTTCGCCGAGGAAGCGCTGAAACTCCTCCGCGCCGATGGCGTCGACCTAGGCGCCCTGCGCGTTATGCCCGGTGCCACCGGCATCGCCATGATCCTCGTCGACGCGCGCGGCGAGAACGTCATCGCCATCCTCCCCGGCGCCAACGGAACTGCCACGGCCGAGGATGCCGATGCGGCGCTCGCCGGCCTGAGCGCGGGCAGCGTTCTGGTGCTCCAGCAGGAAATCCCGCAGGAGGCGACCGCCCGCGCCCTCGACATCGCCCGCGAGCGCGGCCTGGTCTCGATCCTCAACACCGCGCCCTTCCTCGACACCACGGCCGAGCTTGCGCCCAAGGCCAGCATCCTCGTCGCCAACGAATCCGAGTTTGCCCGCCTCACCGGCGGTTCGCACCAGTCGCTCGAGGACCTAATGCACGCCTGGGCGCGGCGGCACGGACAGACCGTCGTCGTCACCTTAGGCGCCGATGGCGTCCGCGCCGCGACCCCCGAGCAGTTCTACGTCGTCCCCGCGCTGCCGGTGGTGGCGGTCGATACCGTCGGGGCGGGGGATACGTTCGTCGGCTACCTCGCCGCCGGCATCGAGGCGAAGCTGCCGCTCGAGAGCGCGCTGCGCCGTGCGGCCGCTGCGGCAAGCCTTGCCTGCCTCAAGCCCGGCGCGCAGCCGGCGATCCCCTATGCCGACGAGGTCGCCGCGGCGCTCCCCGGCCTATGACCCAGACCAGGGCACCAAAGCGCGACATCTCCGGCTGGCTGGTCCTCGACAAGCCCTACGACATGACCTCCACCCAGGCGGTGGGCAAGGTGCGCTGGCTGTTCGGCGCCAAAAAAGCCGGGCACGCCGGCACGCTCGATCCGCTGGCGACGGGCATCCTGCCGATCGCGCTGGGCGAAGCCACCAAGACCGTCCCCGTCGTGCAGGACGGCAGCAAGACCTACCGCTTCACCATCGTCTGGGGGATCGAAACCAGCACTGATGACGCCGAGGGCGGGGCGGTTGCGACCAGCGATGTGCGCCCCGCCGCCGAAGCGCTCGCGGCCGTGCTGCCTTCCTTCACCGGTACGATCAGCCAGGTCCCGCCGGCATTTTCGGCCATAAAGGTCGAGGGCGAGCGCGCCTACGATCTCGCCCGTGCCGGCGAAACGGTCACGCTTGCAGCGCGGGATATCCGTGTCGACAGCCTCTGCCTCCTCGCCCACGGCAGCGACCGCTCCGAACTGGAGGCAGTCTGCGGCAAGGGCACCTATGTCCGCGCGCTCGCCCGCGACATCGCCAGCGCGCTGGGCACGCGCGGCCATGTCGGCGCGCTCCGCCGCACCGCGGTCGGCCCCTTTGCCGAAGCGAGTGCGGTGACGCTCGCTACGCTCGAGGCCGCGGTCGATCGCGATGGGCTGCTGCTGCCGGTCGCAGCGGGCCTCTCCGACCTGCGCGAGCTCCGTCTCGATGCCGGCCAATCCGCCGCGATACGCCACGGTAATTCCGTTCTGCTCACCGGCGCCGGGGCGCCGGTCGCGCTCGACCGCGCCTGGGCGAGCCATGCCGGACGGCCGGTGGCGCTGGGCCGGGTCGCGGCGGGTCAGTTCCACCCCGAGCGCGTCCTTCTGTAGCGGGCCGGGGCTGGCCTTTTGAGCGTTCCAGTGCCATTGAGTGCAGCCTCCGCCCCGAAGGGGTGCGGAGCACCAGCGTTGGAGCTGTGATGCAGGATCTGACCGGGCGCGGGCAGGCGTTGCGGCGGCAGCCATCGGGCCGCTACGCCTTGCCCATCGGCATCTACCTGTTCGTGCTGGCCCTGGTGGCGCTGGTGCCGGCCTTCCTGTTCTCGGCGATCCTGCTCCAGCGCAACAACGAGGCGCAGGTCACCGTCGTCAAATCGCTGATGCAGGCGACTTCCCAGGCCCTTGCCAGCGCCGTCGACCGTCAGGTCCAGGGCATGACCACGACGCTCCGGGTGCTCAGTACGTCGCAGTCGCTGAACGAAGGAAATCTTCAGGCCTTCCACGGCCGCGCGACCAAGGCCCTGGCTGACTCGCAGGCCTACATCAGCCTGCTCGACGAGAAGTTCGAGCAGCTCCTCAACACCCGTGTCGCCTTCGGCACGTCGCTCCTCCCCGCCACCAACACGGCTGCCGCAGCCCTCGCCCTCCAGAGCGGCCAGGTCGTGGTCTCCGACGTTGTATTCGGCCGCACTGCCCAGGCTTTCGTGTTCAGCGTCTTCATGCCGGTGAACCTACCCACGAGCAGTGGGCGCGTGCTGGCGCTGACGCAGAACGCCGACACGCTTTCTCCCGCTATCACCT
The DNA here is from genome assembly GCA_023427545.1 of Pseudomonadota bacterium. Classification (GTDB taxonomy): domain Bacteria; phylum Pseudomonadota; class Alphaproteobacteria; order Rhizobiales; family Devosiaceae; genus JAEZBF01. The sequence goes on along the minus strand of JAEZBF010000157.1, from coordinate 3,891 downwards.
CCCGCGAGCTGCCCGAGGGGTGGAGCGTTGCGCTGATCGACGGCGTCGGCAAGGCGATCACCGCCTCCGCAGAGAGCCGGATTGCGATCGGCGATGTCGCGCCCCTTCAATTCAACTCGGACGTGCCCGCTCGGCCCGCTGGGTGGCGGCAGGGCACCATCAATGGCACCGACGTGATCGTCGTCACCTGGAAAGTGCCCAACACCGGCTGGCAGATCGCCGCCTGGGCGCCGCGCACCCTCGTCGAGCGGCCCTTCTCGGATGCCGTGTGGTCGCTGATCTTCGGCGGCCTCGTCCTCGCTGGCCTGGTCGCCGCCATCGTCTGGTGGATCACCAATCGCATCGCCACGGCCGTGCAGGGCGTCGCCGCCGACGCGCATCGGCTCGGTGCCGGCGAGGGCATACCGCAGCGCCAGTACCCCATCGTCGAGATTGCAACCGTTGCCGACGCCATCGCCGACGCCGCCCGCGAGCGCCGCGCGGCCGAGACCGAGGTCAAGTTCCTCATGCGCGAGCTTGCCCATCGCAGCAAGAACCAGATGACGGTGATCGCTGCGATGGCCAAGCAGAGCGCCAAGAACGCCGACTCGGTGCCCGAATTCGTCGACGACTTCGAGCGCCGCATCTTCGGCCTGGCGCGCTCGACCGACCTCCTGCTCGCCAACGGCGCGAACGGCGTCGACCTCCGCGAGCTCTGGAGCCGGCAGATCGATCCGTTCTGCCCGCTCGATTCCGGCCGCGTGACCCTCAGCGGGGCGCCGCTCCGGCTCAACAACCAGTCGGCGCAGATCCTCGGCATGGCGGCACACGAGCTCGCGACCAATGCCGTCAAGTACGGCGCCTTCTCGCGCGAGGACGGCACCCTCGAGGTGAGCTGGGAGCGGGGCGAGGAGCACCTTCACGTCTCCTGGCGCGAGCACATCCGCGCGCTCGGCAAGCGCGCCGAGCGCCGCGGCTTCGGCACGGTTGTACTTGAGAACATGGTGGGATCCGCGCTCGGCGCTGAGGTCGTGCGCACCATCCATCCCGATGGCATCGAGTGGACCTTCGACATACCGGTCGCCAACATCGATCCGACGCTGATGCCCAACCCGGCCGGCGCCGCGGTCGCCGCACCGCCGGCGGAGTCCGCCGCCTGACGGCCCGCGGCCCCCTCAGCAAAGGGGCTGGAAAAACCCCCCGACTTCCACTATATGCCCCCGCAAGCGGAGATCGGCTTCGAACCGTCCCGCCTCACGGCTCCTCCTGGACGACATCCCGGAAGGCAGCGTCCCCTCCCTGAAAGACAAGGATAACCCGATGTCGATTACGCCAGAGCGCAAGAGCGCCCTCATCAAGGAATATGCGACCAAGAAGGACGACACCGGTTCGCCGGAAGTCCAGGTCGCGATCCTCTCCGAGCGCATCGCCAACCTGACCGAGCACTTCAAGGCCCACAACAAGGACAATCATTCCCGTCGTGGTCTGCTCAAGATGGTGTCGACCCGCCGCAGCCTTCTCGACTACGTCAAGAAGAACGACGAGGCGCGCTACAAGGCGCTCATCGAACGGCTCGGCCTGCGGCGTTAATCGCCGCAAAGCCACGAATGCGGCCCGGGGGGAATGCTCCCCGTGCCGAACCTCAGCGTAGGCTGGTCACCCACGCGGAGCATGGTCGAGATCATCGGCCGCTCACAAGCCCGCCGCAGTCGGGACTCGGAGCGCTGTCAGAAAAAGTGGAAGCCGGTTCTCCGGTTCGACAGTGCGACCACTCAAGTGAGCTGCTCATCGTCTTGTCCATGTTCCGCGACCGGCGCGGAAATCGTGCCTTCTCGCGCGCACATGGGGTGCGCGCCGTCCCGGCACACCGGATGAGTTCGCGGGCCACTACGCCCCGCGTCCCCGCTCATCTGGCAACATGGAAAGGCAGTTCATGCCCATCAACTTCGACCACCACAAGGTAGAGCTCAACTGGGGCGGCCAGCCGCTCACGCTCGAGACCGGCAAGATGGCCCGCCAGGCCGATGGCGCCGTGCTCGCGACCCTGGGCGAGACCGTTGTCCTCGCAACCGTCGTCTCCGCCAAGGAGCCCAAGCCCGGCCAGGATTTCTTCCCCCTGACCGTCAACTACCAGGAAAAGTACTTCGCCGCCGGCAAGATCCCGGGCGGGTACTTCAAGCGCGAAGGTCGCCCGACCGAGGCCGAGACCCTGATCTCCCGCCTCATCGACCGTCCGATCCGCCCGCTCTTCCCCGCCGGCTACAAGAACGAGACGCAGGTCATCGTCACCGTTCTCCAGCATGACATGGAGAACAACCCCGACGTCCTCAGCATGGTCGCGGCCTCCGCGGCGCTGACCATTTCCGGCGTGCCCTTCATGGGCCCGATCGGTGCGGCGCGCGTCGGCTACGTCGATGGCGAATACGTCCTCAACCTCGCGGTTGACCGCCGCGCCGACAGCAAGCTCGATCTCGTCATGGCCGGCACCGAAGACGCCGTCCTCATGGTCGAATCGGAGGCCAAGGAGCTCTCCGAGGACATCATGCTCGGCGCCGTCATGTTCGGCCACGAGGCCTCGCGCAAGGTGATCCAGGGGATCATCAAGCTCGCCGAGCTGGCCGCCAAGGAGCCGCGCGACTTCAACCCCAAGGACAACTCGGGGCTGGAAACCGAAATGCTGGCCTTCATCGAGCAGGACCTGCGCGCCGCCTACCAGAACACCAAGAAGGAAGTCCGCTATGCCGCGGTCGATGCCGCCAAGGCCAAGGTGAAGGAGCACTTCGCCGCCCAGGTCGAGGCCGGCACCTATACCGGCGAGGAAATCGGCTCGGTCTTCCACGACCTCCAGGCCAAGATCGTCCGCTGGAACATCCTCGACACCAAGACCCGTATAGATGGCCGTGACCTCACGACCGTCCGGCCGATCCAGGCCGAGGTCGGCGTGCTCCCCCGCACCCACGGTTCGGCGCTGTTCACCCGCGGGGAAACCCAGGCGCTGGTGGTTGCCACGCTGGGCACCGGCGACGACGAGCAGTTCCTCGACACCCTCGAGGGCACGCAGAAGCAGAGCTTCATGCTGCACTACAACTTCCCCCCCTACTCGGTGGGTGAAGCGGGCCGCATGGGGTCGCCCGGCCGCCGCGAGATCGGCCACGTCAAGCTCGCCTGGCGCGCCATCAACCCGCTGCGCCCCTCGGCCGAGCAGTTCCCCTACACCATCCGCGTCGTCTCCGAGATCACCGAGTCCAACGGCTCGTCCTCGATGGCGACCGTCTGCGGCACCTCGCTGGCGCTTATGGATGCGGGCGTGCCGATGGAGCGGCCGGTGGCGGGCATCGCCATGGGCCTCATCCTCGAGGGTGAGAAGTTCGCGGTGCTCAGCGACATCCTCGGCGACGAGGATCACCTGGGCGACATGGACTTCAAGGTCGCGGGCACCGAAAAGGGCGTCACCTCGCTCCAGATGGACATAAAGATCGCCGGCATCACCGAGGAGATCATGCGCATCGCGCTCGATCAGGCCAAGGGCGGGCGGATGCACATCCTGGGCGAGATGGCCAACGCCATCACCGCGCCGCGTGCGCAGGTCGGCGAGTTCGCCCCGCGCATCGAGACCATCACCATCCCCACCGACAAGATCCGCGAAGTGATCGGCTCGGGCGGCAAGGTGATCCGCGAGATCGTGGAAAAGACCGGCGCCAAGGTCGACATCTCCGACGACGGCACGATCAAGGTGTCGTCCTCCGACGGCAAGCAGATCGACGCCGCCATCAAGTGGATCAAGTCGATCACCGATGAGCCGGAAGTGGGCGCCGTCTACCAGGGCACCGTGGTCAAGACCGCCGATTTCGGCGCGTTCGTCAACTTCTTCGGTCCCAAGGACGGCCTCGTCCACATCAGCCAGCTCGCCGA
>JAEZBF010000128.1 GCA_023427545.1 Pseudomonadota bacterium | reverse complement strand
AGTGTGGGGAGAGCCGCGGGTTCACCTCAACCACCGCACGTCATCCTCGGGCTTGACCCGAGGACACAAGCGGGGAGCCAGGAAGCGCGGAGCTACTCCGCCCTCACGGCGCGCAGCCCCGCCGCGAGCTCGCGGTTGATGTTGATCAGCACGTCGAGCTTGCTGGCCTGAGGATTGGCCTCCGTCTTCAGCGTGTGGCTGAGCACGAAGACGCCGAGGCTCGCGACGTTCTGGCGGATCATGGCCGGCAGGGGATTGTCCTCGCGGACGGCGGAGCTGACGAAGACGTTCCAGAGCTTGCGGTTGAAGCGCAGCGCGCCCGACAGTTCGGTCTTGTTGGCGTCCCAATCCTCGCGGATGCGCTGCAGGTTGGCTGCCGAGCGGGACAGGAGGTTCGCCTCGAGATCCCGGGGGCTAACCGTCCGCTTCGCCACCTGCTGATAAGCCTGCGCCGCCTGCTGCTGCATTTAGGATCGCGTCCTCGTGCTGGATGAGTTTCTTCGCTGCTTTCAAGGCTTTATACAGGGACCCTGTTAATATCTCGTTGTTGATGCTGTCGATTATCCCGGTGGTCGAAGGCGCCGCGCGAACCATGTCGGTGACCAGCGCGAAGTAGTCGCCGCGGAGCGTTTCGAGGTTGCCCTCGAGGTACATGAGCTGCACGGCAAGGTAGATGCGGCGGGCAGGGGAGGTCGCCGTGGCGGGCGAGAGGATGTCCTTCTCGCGCAGGATCGGCACCTTGCCCTCGATGAAGAGGCGCGTGCGGGTATCCGAGTTGGTGATCAGGCAATTGCCGACGATCAGCCGCTCGCCCGGCTTGAGCTCCACCTTGAGCGACATGGCACTGGCTTCCCCGCTTCCTGCCTCTGATCACGCCACCATAAACGCAGAAGGCGGGCTCGTGGCCCGCCTTCGCACATCCGTAGTTCGCCGGTCTTAGAACAGGCGCAGCACGTTCTGGTCGGCCTGGCTAGCGAGAGACAGCGCGGTGGACGACAGCTGCTGACGGGTCTGCAGGGCGAGGAGGTTTGCGGCCTCTTCGTTGGTGTCGGCAATCGTCAGGTTGGCGGCGCCGGTCTGCAGCACGTTGATCATGTTCTTGGTGAAGTCCTGGCGGGTCTCGACGACCGACAGGTTCGAACCGAACTTGGCGGCCTGTGTACGCAGCGTCTCGGTGGCTGCCTTGAGGTCGTCGAGCGTGTCGTTGATGCCGTCGTTGGTGTCGAAGCCGGTGCTGGCAAGGGAGGTCAGCCCGAGGCCCTGCGCGTCGAAGTCGACGCCGGTGACGTTCAGCTTGCTGGTGCCTTCTTCGTTGAAGGTGACTTCGAGGCTGTCGCTGGTCAGCAGGTTCACGCCATTGAAGCCGGCGTCCTTGGCGAGTTGGTCGATCTGGATCAACAGGTCATTGTACTGCGTGGCCAGCTCTTCGCGCTTCGGGTTGGCCTTGGTGGTGGCCGCCGTCGCCGCGTTGTTGCCGGTCGCGAGGCCAAGGCCGGCGACGGTAGCAGTGATGTTGACGTCGGTGGTCGCGGTCTTGCCGGTGATGATCAGCTTGCCGGCATCGGCGCCCGTGCCGACGGTTGCGGTGAAGTCGGCCGACGTGTCGGCATCGATCAGCGCCTTGACGGCCGTCGCGTCGTCGGTGTTCGCAACGGTGTATGACCTGCCGTTGATCGTCAGGGTGCCGCCCGCGGTAGCAACCGAGGCTTGGCTAGCCGTGATGGTACCTGCCTTGGCAGGCTGGTCTTCGACCGTAACAGCGGTCTGAAGCGCCTGACGCGCGGTCGCCTGGGCGGTTTCGACCAGCTTGGTGATCGCGCTGATGCCCTTGTCGGCCGCCGATACCGTCTGCACCGCGTTCGACACCGAGTCGAGCAGCTGGCTGAGGTCCGATGCGCGGCTGTTGAGCGAGGACGCGGTGAAGAAGTTCGTCGGATTGTCGAGTGCCGAATTCACCCGCAGACCGGTGGAAAGGCGCTCCTGGGTCTTGCCGAGCTGGACAGCGGTCGACTGAAGGTTGAGCAGGTTCGAGCGAACTGCCTTCGACAGGGTGATATCGGACATTCTACTTCCTCTTCTGGGGTATCCGAGTTGTCTTGCGTCTCTTCTGAGACGTTGCTGCCCACTATCCGCCGCAGGACATAAAGAACGGTTAAGCGCGGATGCCGCTGCGACAGATCAGACGGTGCGGTCGCGCAGGCGGAGGCTGGACGGCGGCGGCGACCAAACTCGCGATACCGGCGTGGGCGACAGTGCGGGTTTGTCCATGGGTGCGGCCTGGCCGATCAGTGCCGTCGCAAACAGTAGCCCGGGTGGAAGAAGAGGCTCACCGATCGTGGCGGGAGCAGTCGCTGTGCTTGCCGCTATGGGCTCTGCGGTAGCTTCGGCAGGTTGATCGTCGTCGTCGTTCGGCCGCCCAGCAAACGGCTCGCGCCTGTCGCGCTTGAGCGACGATATGGCCGTACCGATCGAGGTAATGATCCGGGACACGGGCGAAGGCTCCTTGGGGGGCCATTCGTCCGTGCTCTCCATTACCGCCTGCTGCCGGCGCAGCTCGCGATTTTTTTAAAATTGTGCGGGTGCGCTTTAGAGAGCGCGGTTCAC
>JAEZBF010000119.1 GCA_023427545.1 Pseudomonadota bacterium | reverse complement strand
ACGTCAGCCCCGATGAGTTCAAGGCCTTCGAGACCATCGGCCGCTCCAAGGGTTTCCTGCTGGTGTCCTCGAGCCCGCTGACGCGCTCCTCGCATCACGCAGGCGAGGACTTCGCCCGGCTCAGGGCGGCCCGTCTCGCCGCCGCCTGATGCCGCATCTGAAGTTCGAGCGGCATGTGCCGGACGCGCCCGAGCGCATGTACCAGCTGGTAGCCGACCTCAAGAGCTACCCCGATTTCGTGCCCAATTGCCGGCGCATGGAGGTCCGTCCAGGCGCCCAGCGCAACGAGCGCCTGGCGCGCATGACCATCGGCTACGGTCCGTTCTCCGATGCCTACACCAGCCGGGTGACGCTCAACGAGTCTGAGCGCTCGATCACCGCCAAGGCCCTAGACGGCCCGTTCAGCCATCTCGACAGCACCTGGCGGTTCGATCCCGAAGGGCAGGGCACCTGCATCAGCTTCGAGATCGACTTCCGCTTCTCCAATCCGCTGATCAAGGCAGTGGCCGAGCCAGCCTTCGCCAGCAAGCAGGACGAGATCATGGACGCGTTTCTTGCCGAGGCTGCGCGCCGCTACGGCTAGTCGCCATTCTGCGGCAGGATGCAGGCCAGCGTGAGCTCCAGCGCGGCCTTGACGGTGGCCGCCCTGATCTCCTGCCGGCCAAGATCGCCGAAGCGCCGTTCGATGTGCGACACGCCGGCGGTGGTCGAGCAGGCGAGGTGGACCAGACCAACGGGCTTTTCGGCACTGCCGCCGCCTGGCCCGGCGATCCCGGTGACCGCAATGGCGATGTCGACCATCGCGGTCTTGCGCGCGCCCTCGGCCATCGCGCGCGCCACGTGCGAGGATACCGCGCCATACTGCGCGATCATGGCCTCCGGCACCCCGATCATGCCCGACTTAGCCGCATTGGCGTAGGTGATGAAGCCGCCGTAGACGGCCTGCGACGAACCGGGAATTTCCGTGAGCGCGCCAATGATCAGCCCGCCGGTGCAGCTTTCGGCCGTGGCGATGGTCAGGCCGCTGTTGATGAGGGCATGGATCACCCGCCCGGCCGGCTGTCGGATGCTCTCGGGAAACATCAAACCCCTATCTTGGTAGCTCGACGCTGGCAGCGGCCAGCGCGGCGATGCCTTCTTCTCGGCCCGTAAAACCCAAGCGCTCGCTAGTGGTTGCCTTCACAGCTACCCTCTCCGGCGAAATTCCGGCAGCGGCGGCGATTGCCTCGCGCATTGCCGCCACATGCGGGCCGATCCGCGGCGCCTCGCAGACCAGCGTCAGGTCGAGGTTGACGACGCGGCCGCCTCGAGCGGTCACCAGGCCTGCCGCGTGCTCGAGGAACACACGCGATTCCGCGCCGCGCCATTGCGGATCGCTGGGCGGAAAATGCGTGCCGATGTCGCCCGCACCGATGGCGCCGTAGATGGCATCTGCCAGCGCATGAAGACCAGCGTCCGCGTCGGAATGACCGGCGAGCCCGTGCGAATGGGGAATACGGACGCCCCCCAATGTCACGTGGTCTCCTTCGGCGAAGGGGTGAACGTCGAAGCCGCTGCCGATCCGCGTTTCCATCTCGAGCTCTCCCCTGATTATCCGCTCCCCTCGCGCGAAGTCTTCTGGCCGCGTCACCTTGATGTTCCGGGGACTGCCCGGCGTCAGCGCAACGCTCAGCCCGGCCCACTCGGCGACTGCGGCGTCATCCGTGAATTCGCGGGGCAGGGTCGCCGCCCGTATATGGGCGGAGAGGATCTGCGGAAAACGGAAGCCCTGCGGCGTCTGCGCTGCAAACAGCGTGCTCCGATCCTCGGTCGCCGCAACGGTACGGCCGTCGCGCGTCCGCTTGATGGTGTCGGTGACCGGAACCGCCGGCAGTGCGCCATCATGCTCGGCTAGAGCGGCAAGAACCCCAGCCGTGACCTCCCGCTCAACGAACGGGCGGGCCGCATCCTGGATAAGCACGACGTCCGGTCGTCTCGGGGCCAGCGCCTTGAGCCCCTCGAGCACAGATGCCTGCCGGTGCTGCCCGCCCATCACGGGGGCCGCGAGCCGCTCGTTCTCAAGTCCCAGAGCGTCGTAGCGGGCCTGATGATCGGGATGGATTACCGGCTGCACCAACGCGATGTCATCGTTCTCAAGCAGAGCACCGATCGTCCGCGCCAACATAGGAACGCCTGCTAACGGCCTGTATTGTTTCGGAATGTCATCGCCCGTGCTTGCCCGCTCGCCGCGACCGGCAGCAACGACGACGGCAGCGATCATGCGTTGGCGCGGCAAATTCATCTTCCCCGGTGGTGAGCGCAGCCCTAGAACGGCGGCGCAGGGCTACGCGCGACCTGCGGACTGGGCAAGCGAGCGCACAGCCGTGCCGCTGTTCACAAATTAATCGGGCATGTTGCACCGCCGGCGGTTTTGACTATTGTGCGGGCACTTTCCGGGAATGAACAATTCTGGTGCAGGCGTGAGTTCGGTTGCCCCTGGGCTGAGCATCGGTGGCCATAGTTTGCCCAACCGGGCGTTCCT
>JAEZBF010000358.1 GCA_023427545.1 Pseudomonadota bacterium | reverse complement strand
CCCTTGAGGTCCTCCATGAGCTTGAAGATCATGTTGCAGAAGCCCGAGACGCAGCCGATCGGCAGCCCGTCGGACTTGCGGGTCAGCGGGGGCAGCGCGTGGTAGGCGCGGAAAATGTAGGTGGAGCCGTCGACGAGGAGGAGATGCATGCGCGGATCCGGAGGGGAGTCGAGCGGCACCTTAGTGCATCATTTGTTCACGCTCTAGGGGATGCCGGGCGGTGGTCCCAATGCCGTGAGGCGGCGCGCGCAGCCCGGTGGGAAAGGTGCTAGCCTTGCTCCCGGCCGTGGGGAGGCGGCCAAGGCATGGAGAGTGAAGGCGTTCGATACAACTGGGCCGATCCGGACCTCTACGAAACCTTCATGGGCCGCTGGAGCGAGCGTCTCGCAGCACTGTTCCTGCAAAATGCGCAGATTGCCCGCGGTGCACGCGTCCTCGACGTCGCCTGCGGGACGGGTGTGCTGTCGAAGGCCCTGGCGGAGGCCGGAGCGCAGGTCGTCGGCGTCGATGCGTCGGAAGGCTACCTCGAGGGCGCCCGCCAGCGCCGGGCACACCCCGATATCACCTACGAGCATGGCGACGTCCGCAAGCTGCGGTTCGAAGACGGGGAATTCGATGCGGCCATGTCTTCACTGGCGCTCGATGTCATCGAGGAGATCGAGCACGTCGTTGGCGAGATGAAGCGCGTAACGCGACCTGGCGGTGTGGTGACCTCCGCGGTGACGCAGTTCGTCGGAGGCATGCCCGCCTTCGAACTGATCATCCACACCGGAGCGGTGCTCGAGCCGAGCTTCGAGACGCTTCGATCGATGCGCGCGGGACGAACGCTGTTCTGGCCCAACGAGCAGGCGGCGCTGTGGGCAAAGATGGGGCTCGTCGAGGTGACGGAGGTCCCTGTCGTGGTCGACTGCGCCTACGCTTCATTCGCCGAATACTGGGGAACGTTCACCAACAGCCCCGGCATCACGACGGCCACGCTGATGGCGCTCCCCGAGAGCGCCCGCGGCGAGATCGAAAAGTTCGCGCGCGCCGGCTATCTGCTCGGCCTGCACGACGGACCCCGGTCGTTCCCGATGGTGTTACGGATCGTGCGCGGCGTGGTTCCCGGCGGAGCCTTAGAGGAGCAGGAGCGATGGGACGGCGCGCTCGTAACTGGAGCGCTGCACCCTTCACCCGGCTCGCCAGGGACACGGGCACGCGTTCTTCGTCGAACGCTTTGCGCTATACTGTGGGCAATGCCCCGGCGATCGGGAGCTGATTTCGGTCGTAAGGCCAGATCAGGGAGGTCGTGAAATGAGGCGGGCTTTGATTGCGGTTGCCGCCACCATGGTGAGCATCGGCGGCGCCTTGGCCGGGGGTGATGCGGCGCAGGGCGAGCAGTTGTTCGGGCAGCGGTGCAGCGTCTGTCATTCGGTCACCGGAGAGGCCAAGAACGGTCCGCCGCTCACCAATCTGATCGGGCGGCCGGCTGCTTCGATCGAGGGGTTCAAGTATTCCGAGCCCATGCTCGAGGCGAAGCAAGCGGGCGTGGTGTGGGACGTCGAGACGCTCACCAAGTTCATCACCAAGCCACGGAGCGTGGTGAACGGCTCGAACATGGCCTTCACCGGCCTGCGTGAGCCCGAGCTCGCCGCCCACGTCATCGCTTACCTCGCGCAGTTCTCCCCACCCGCGCAGTAGCCGCTGCTTCAAGACTATGAAGCAAATGGGGCAAGCATCTCTTTGCGCGCGAAGAATTCCCGCAGCCGGACTCTTGCCAAGGGCGGGAGCGATTCCTTACGGTCCCACCGGGGCTTGAGGGGATATCGGGATGAGGAAGACGTCGATCGTCGGCGCCATGGCGGCGCTGCTCGCGGGGGGTATCGTTGCGCCGGCGGCGGCGGCGAATATTTCGCTGGTGTCGATGCAGTATTCGGCGAGCCATCCGGTGCCGCACATCGCCTACGAGGGCGAAACCGTTGCCGGCGACATTGCGGAGCTGCAGCGCGTCTATGACCAGTTCGTCCACTGCCGAACCGAATGTATGGGCCCCGAAGGCGGAGCGACCGCCGTTATCACGCTGAACGGCCCAGGCGGGGACTATGTTGCCGGGCTCGAACTCGCCGATTTCCTCCGCGCCAACACCATCGCGACGGTGGTCCAGAGCGGGATGGAGTGCTACTCGGCGTGCGCTTTCGCCTTCCTCGGCGGCTCGGCCTATTCGAGCGACGAGACGGTCGGCAGCTACATCGACCGGGTGGTCGAGCCCGGCGGGATCGTCGGCTTTCACGCTCCCTATATCGACGACGAAACGCTGACGGCGGTGCTCAAGGAGCGCAGCCCGTCGGAGGTGATGGATTTCAACCGCGGCAACTTCTCGCTGATGGTGCGCGAGCTGGTGCGCTGGAACGTGGACCCCGAGATCATCTTCCGGATGGTCGAGATGGGCCCCAACGAGACCTACAACCTGGTGCGCGGCGAAGACCTCTACCTGGTGCGCACCGCCCTGCCCCCGACGCCGACCAGCGCCTGGATCACGGACGCGCCGACGGCAGTGCGCAATGCCTGCCTGAGGCTGCTCGCGATGTACGAGCGCTCCAACCCACTGCTGATGGACTGGTCGGTCGGCTACGATTTCATCTCGGGCATTGCCAAGGGGCCGAACGGGGAACAGCTTTCGGGCTTCCGGCTCGGCGACCGCCTGCTCGACCTCGGCCATTGCAGCGTGACCGACAGCTCGATGGAGAGCAACGACTTCGACATCGCTCTCTACATGAACTCCGGGATCGGCGGCGACCTGCCTGTGCTCAGCATGTTCAACCGGCAGAACGGGTTTTCGACCGCGGGGATCGGGGGCAGCCCGGTGGTGCGGATTTTTCAGAAGGGCGGGCTCAATCACTGGTTCCTGCCGGTTGGGGTGACCGTCGACGAGCTCAACCTGGCGGGCAAGATCTCGCTGCGTGCAGAGCGCTTCTTCGTGCTGCTGCCGGCACCGCTGCCGAACCTGCCGGACGGGTTCGAGGTGGTACAGGAATCGCTGACGAGCCGGGTCGCGCGGAACGGCAACGTCTGGGTGATGCAGCAGGTCGGCGCGGGCAGCATGTTCGACGCGATCAAGGCTGTGCCGGCGACCGGGATGACGTACCGGATCGACAATGGCGACAGCGAGCGGTTCGTGCGCGCGGGGACCTATCCCGACGGCACCGCCATGCTGCGGCTGGGACTGCTGGCGGGCAACTCCAGCGCGGTAGTGACGGCGATCGTTGCGAGCGGCGCGGCGCCGACAGATGCCGAGCAGGCGCTGCTCGACACCATCGCCTGCGGCACCGAGTTCATGGACAAGCGTCTGACCTGCAACTGATCGGGAGCACTCCGCCGGTCACGGCAAGTCGAGGCGGCGAAGGGCGGTGGCGAACTGGGTCGGCGCCGCGTCGACGACGACGAGATCGCCGGCGGCGGTCACCTGCATGACCGAGGTGTAGTCGCTGAGGGCGAGGCCGTGGAATTCGGCGGCGACGCCCGCGCTGTCGCGGTAGCCGTAAAGGCTGCTGCCCGCGAGCATCGTCGAGGTTCCGGCAGACGCGGTGCGGGAGACCCCGGCGAGATAGCTGCCGTAGACATTGCCTTCGTCGTCGATCGCGCGGGGATCGCCGGCAACGGCGGGCAGTTCGCGCTCGGATTTCAGTGCAAGGGTCCGGGCATCGAGCTCGTAGGCGAACCTGCCGGCATTGTCGGGGCGGTAGCCGGCCGACGTGCCGGCAAGGACAAAGAGCCTGCCCGCCGGCGTGCGGGTGAGGACTGCATCCGGGAAGGTGTAAGGGATGGGGTTGGCGA
>JAEZBF010000342.1 GCA_023427545.1 Pseudomonadota bacterium | reverse complement strand
ACGAAGACGGTGAGCTGATCCTGGAGGATGCGGGCGGCGTAGGCCACGGCATCTTCCGGGGAAATGGCGCCGTTGGTTTCGACCTGCAGCGTCAGCTTGTCCTTGTCCAGGCTTTCGCCGGCACGGGTCGCCTCGACCTTGTAGGACACGCGGCGGACGGGCGAGAACAGCGCATCCACCGGGATGTAGCCGATCGGCGCGTCGTCCGGACGGTTCTTATCGGCCGGCACATAGCCCTTGCCGGTGTTTACGGTGAACTCGATGTTGATCTCGGCGCCATCATCCAGGTGGCAGAGGACGAGATCGGGGTTGAGCACCTCGATGTCGCCGGTCACCTTGATGTCGCCGGCCGTCACCGCACCGGGGCCCTGCTTCTGCAGGGTCAGGCGCTTGGGACCTTCGCCCTGCATCTTGAGGGCGATTTCCTTGACGTTGAGTACGAGGTCGGTAATATCCTCGCGTACGCCGGGCAGCGACGAGAATTCGTGCAGCACGCCGTCGATCTGCAGCGCGGTCACGGCTGCGCCCTGCAAGGACGACAGAAGCACGCGACGCAGTGCATTGCCAAGCGTCAGGCCATAGCCCCGCTCCAGCGGCTCGGCCACGACCGATGCGGACCGGGCGTTGTCGCCGCTCGTCACGATGTCCAGCTTGGTCGGCTTAATGAGTTCCTGCCAGTTCCTCTGGATGGTCACGGTCACGTCCTTTCAAAATAGCGGCCCTCGCCTGGCCGCTCCGCTCATTGTGCAATGTCGCGCCCGTCTTGCGCAGGACGGGCGGAAATCCCGAAGGGGCTAGACGCGGCGGCGCATGCGCGGCCGGCAGCCATTGTGCGGGATGGAGGTCACGTCACGGATGCTGGTGACATTGAAACCAGCAGCCTGCAGCGCACGCAACGCCGACTCGCGCCCCGAGCCGGGGCCGCGGACTTCGACCTCGAGGGTTTTCATGCCGTGTTCCTGCGCCTTGCGGGCGGCATCTTCGGCAGCCACCTGGGCGGCGTAAGGGGTCGACTTGCGCGACCCTTTGAAGCCCATCACGCCCGACGACGACCAGGAGATCGTGTTCCCCTGCACGTCGGTGATAGTGATCATCGTGTTGTTGAATGAGGCGTTCACGTGGGCGACGCCGGAAGTGATGTTCTTGCGTTCCTTGCGACGCACGCGGGTCGCAGTCTCGGTCTTTGCCATTCAGTCCTCTGTTTCGATATCGGCGCTGCCGTGGTGCCAGCAGCTACATCCGGGTGAGTGGGGAACGGTGAAACGGTGAATGGCGCCGGCGGCTGACCAATCACTCATCACCGATCGCCATTCACTACTTCTTCTTGCCGGCGATCGCCTTCGCCGGCCCCTTGCGGGTACGCGCATTGGTGTGCGTGCGCTGGCCGCGGACCGGAAGGCCACGGCGGTGACGCAGGCCACGGTAGTTGCCGAGGTCCATCAGCCGCTTGATGTTCATCGCCACGTTACGGCGGAGGTCGCCCTCCACGATGTAGTCGCGATCAATTGTCTCGCGGATCTGGATGACCTCCGCATCGGTCAGCTCATTCACGCGACGCTCGGCCGGAATTCCGACCTTGGTCGTGATCTCTTCGGCCTTCTTCGGCCCGATCCCATGGATGTACTGGAGCGCGATGAGAACGCGCTTGTTGGTTGGGATATTGACGCCAGCGATACGAGCCACGTGTGCTCTCCATCAGTTGGCTCGCCCTACATAGGAACGAGCCGGTCAAACAACAATAAGGGACCGGACTCCGACCCCCCACTCATACTGAGGAACCGAATCCAGCCCAATGATCCATGAGACTGGCGGTTCTTTAGAGAGGCGCCGGGGCAAAGTCAACGTCCCGGCACGCCTCTTGCTTCACTAGCGCTTGATCCGGCGAGCCGGCCAAGCGCAATCTATCCCTCGACGGCTTCCCGGATAGCGGCCGTCACTTCCGAGACCGCCTGCATGCCATCGACCGTCTTCAGGAGACCCTTGCCCCTGTAGTAGTCGACCAGCGGCGCGGTCTGGTCACGGTAGACCTCGAGCCGCTTGCGCACGACCTCCACGTTGTCGTCTCCCCGGGCCGTACCCGATTCCCGTGCACGATTGACAATTCGCCGCACCAGCTCCTCGGAATCCGCCTTCATCTCGACGACCGCATCGAGGGTCATGCCCTTCTCTGCGAGCATCGCCTCAAGCGCTTCCGCCTGAGGGATCGTACGTGGGAACCCGTCGAGAATGAAGCCGGGCCTGCAATCGTCCTGGTCCAGACGCTCGGACACGATGCCGTTGACGATCTCGTCGGAAACGAGGTCGCCCCGGTCCATGATCTCCTTGGCGGCCATGCCCATCGGCGTCTTCTGCGCGATGGCAGATCGCAGGATGTCGCCGGTCGAGAGCTGCGGAATGCCGTAGGCATCGATCAACGCCTTGGCCTGGGTCCCCTTCCCCGCCCCGGGTGGTCCCAACAGGATTAATCTCAACGCCGCCTCCCCGCGCCAGCACCGAGCCGGCTCTTCTTGACGAGCCCCTCATACTGCTGCGCGATGAGGTGGCTCTGCACCTGGCTGACCGTGTCCAGCGTAACCGTGACCATGATCAGCAGCGAGGTTCCGCCGATGAATTGGCTGACGCTGAGCTCGGCCATCAGGATCTCGGGGATCAGCGCAACGAGGGTCAGGTAGGCTGCGCCGATGACGGTGATGCGGGTCAGCACGTAGTCGATGTGCTGAGCGGTACGCTCACCCGGCCGGATGCCCGGAATGAAGCCGCCGGAACGCTTGAGATTGTCGGCGGTCTCGGTCGGATTGAACACGGTCGAGGTGTAGAAGAAGCAGAAGAAGATCGTGAACGCTGCATAGAGGGACAGGTACAGCGGCTGTCCCCGGCCGAGCAGCGCTGCCGTAACCTGCAGCCACTGCGGCGCACCCGTACCACCTGCCATGAACGAGATGATCTGGGCCGGCATCAGTAGCAGCGACGACGCAAAGATGATCGGAATAACGCCCGAGGTGTTGAGCTTGAGCGGCAGGTGGGACGTGTCCCCCTGGAACATCTTGTTGCCGACCTGACGCTTCGGATACTGGATCAGCAGCCGGCGCTGGGCGCGCTCGAAGAAGACGATCACCGCAATCACGACGATCATCAGCAGCAGGATGCCGAGCACGGCGATTCCGGGCAGCGCGCCCGTCTGGCTCAGCTCGAGGGTCTGCACCAGCGTACCGGGCAGGTTGGCCACGATGCCGGCCATGATGATGAGCGAGATGCCGTTGCCGATGCCGCGTGAGGTGATCTGCTCACCGAGCCACATCAGGAACATGGTGCCGCCGACCAGCGTGATCACCGTGGACACGCGGAAAAACCAGCCGGGAGTGATGGCTGCGCCCGAGCCTTCAAGGCCAACCGCAACGCCATAGGCCTGGACGGCGCAGAACACCACCGCGAGATTACGGGTGTATTGGTTGAGCTTCCGGCGGCCGGACTCGCCTTCCTTCTTGAGGGCGTCGAGCCGCGGCGAAGCCGGTGTCACCAGCTGCAGAACGATCGAGGCGGTAATGTAGGGCAGCAGGCTCATGGCGAAGATCGCCATGCGCTTGATGGCGCCGCCTGCGAACATGTCGAACACCCCAACCAGCCCCTGCTGTGAGGTCTCGAAGGTCTGGGCATAGACGTCCGGGTCGATGCCCGGCACCGGGATGAACGTGCCGAGCCGGTAGATCAGGAGCGCACCCAGCGTGAACATGATGCGCTGCTGAAGGCCCTTCGCCTTGGCGAAGGTGCCGAAGTTCAAGTTCCGTGCAAGCTGTTCGGCCGCTGACGCCATGATCGCTCCCTAGAGCCGGGGCCAGGCGCCTTACGCGTCAGCCTTGGTTTCCGCCTGGGGCATATCGACCTTGCCGCCGTTCGCTTCAATAGCAGCGATCGCGCCTTTCGACGCATGGCCGACGCGGAAGGTCACCGACTTGCTGGTGAAGCCGTTGGCACCGGCAATCAGACGAACGCCGTCGCGGGCACGGCGCACGACGCCCGACGCGACGAGCGCGTTGTCGTCGATCACCGCCTTGTGGTCGAGCTTACCGGCGTCGATCGCCTGCTGGATGCGGTCAAGCCGCACCGCAACGTAGCGCTTCACGTTGGGAACGTTGAAGCCGCGCTTGGGCATGCGCATGTGGAGCGGCATCTGGCCGCCCTCGAAGCCGTTGATGGCGACGCCTGAGCGCGCAGTCTGGCCCTTGCCGCCACGGCCGCCGGTCTTGCCCTTGCCGGAACCGATGCCGCGGCCGATGCGAACGCGGGTCTTGCTCGAGCCGGGATTGTCGCGCAGTTCGTTTAGACGGGTCATTGGTCGTC
>JAEZBF010000309.1 GCA_023427545.1 Pseudomonadota bacterium | reverse complement strand
TCAGGCCAAGCCTTGTGGAGCGCCCATGCCGCGGACATGGGCGTACAGAGATCGTAGCGGCCGTGAATGATCGTGCCGGGGATCGCGGCCAGCCGCCCCGCGTCAGCGAGCAGCTGATCCTCACGGTGTAGGAAGCCGCCGTTTACGAAGTAGTGCGCCTCGATACGTGCCAGCGCGGCCGCGAAACGCGGGTCCGCGAAGGCAGCTTCGCGCTCGGTGTCCGGCAGCAGCGAAATGGTCGTCCCCTCCCAGAGGCTCCAAGCCTTCGCGGCGCGCAGACGCTCCGCCTCGTCCTCGCTCGTTAGGCGTCGGTAGTAGGCCGCGAGCAGATCGTTTCGCTCCTCAGGCGGAATGGGCTCAACGAAGTGCTCGAAAGCCTCCGGATGAATGTGCGAGGCTCCCTCCTGATAGAACCAGCGGACCTCATATGGGCGGATCGTGAAAATGCCGCGCACGATGAGTTCGGTCACCCGCGCGGGGTGCGTTTCGGCATAGGCGAGCGCTAGCGTTGATCCCCAGGAGCCGCCGATCACCTGCCAGCGCTCGATCTCCAAATGCGTCCTTATCGCCTCGATGTCATTCACCAGATCCCAGGTGGTATTCTCCCTCAGCTCCGCATGAGGCGTCGAGAGCCCCGAGCCGCGCTGATCGAACTGCACGATGCGGTAGAGTTGGGGATCATGGAAACGTGCCAGGGCCGGCGCACTGCCTGCGCCGGGCCCCCCGTGCAGGCAAACCGCAGGCTTGCCTTGCGGATTGCCGTATTCGACCACGTGCAGCTCGTGAAGGGGCGATACGCGAAGCCGGTGCGCGGCGTAAGGCTCGATCGCAGGAAAGAGAGTCCGGCGCTGCTGGTGTGCTGGTTGGGCTGTCAATGAAAACTCATTAGGGTCTCTCGACCCGATGGCGTGGGCAAGGTGCCTGGATCATCCACCCGGACGGGCAGGCGCCCACCCGATGCATTCGTCTGCGCGGCAGGTGTCGCTCCGTGCGTCAGGAGAAGCGATACTCGGTGTAGGTGCCCTTGCACGTTGGCCCCGGAGCCGTGAACATGCGGCGATCGTTGAGGTCCATGACCGTGGACGCCAGCGTGTGCCCGGTGCCACCGCTTGCCGTCGGATGTGGATGGCTGCAGACCGACAACGGGAAGCCGTGGTGATCTCTTAGGGCGGCCTGCACATCAGCGACCGTGAGTGTGCCCCGCTTCTCCTTGAGGGCCGAACGCAGACGGGCTTCGCGGTAGATCGTGTTGGGGTGGAGCTTGACCGTAGTGTCGACAAGCGTCTCCTTAGCCCGCGGGTGCATGAAGTGGTTGGAGTGGGCGATGACCCCCTCCTCCGGCTCGATCGAGAAGGCGTCATCGGGGACTGCTTCGACGTCGACGGCGACGCCGGTCGAATCGGCGAGCAGGTGGTTGCCTGAGGTGACACTCGGCGTATCGATCAGCGCCCGATGCGCGGCGGCCAGGCTGGTGTGGCGCAGCGCCCGCCGACGGCAACCGGCGCTAACCCCCTCGCGTTCCGGGCGGACTGGCCGGTCGCAGGAGAGCGCGTTGCCGACGACGCCAACCCCTGCATCGTTCATGCCATGCAGGAACAGCCGCCCCGCCTCCGTGAGGAACAGCAGCGCCGGCTGGCCTGGTATCCGCTGCTCAATGACGACGATATTAGCCTGCAACGCGCTGTTCTGGTCCCAGTTTTGCGCCAGCAGGGTATGGCCGTCCGCGGTCACCGCCCCGAGAGCCGCCGCCGTCGTGCACTCGTGATCTTGGGCGATGGGGGTGGGCGGCTTGGCGATGCGCGTGAGGCCGACGCGGAAGTTGATAGCGAAGATCTCGCGCGGATCAACCTCGCTGCCCTCGGCAATGCCTTCCAGCTCCTCGGCGAGGGCGGGTTCAACGAGTTGCATGAGTGTCTGGCCCTTTGCAGCCAGCTCCAGAGCATCAGGCCAAGCCAGCCCACTGCGCTCTATTATGCCGCGGTGGACCCGAATGCTGCCCAACACCTGATCGCCGAACGCGCGACCATGTGCACGCCCAACGTCCCGCGGCTGGCCCTCGAGGCGAGCAAACGGGAAGGCGGCCGGCGGATCCCAGTCGGGCGTGTCGGATGCTTGAGCTTCCATTGTGGCGGTCATGCCGCGATTCCTCTCTGCTCTTCTGCATGCCCGCCAAGGGTCCGCCGGGCTCGTGCTTGCTTTGCCCCCCCTCAGGCGGAGAAGCGGTACTCGGTGTACGTTCCGAGGCACGCCGGCCCCGGAGCGGTCAACATACGCTTGTCATTGAGGTCCATGACCGTTGAGGCTAGCGTGTGGCCCGTTCCGCCCCGTCCGTTGGGATGGGGATGCGTGCAGACGGCAACCGGGAAGCCGTAGTGGTCCTTCAGAGCGTCCTGGATGTCGGCGATTGTGAGCTTGCCGCGCCGCGCCTCGAGCGCCTCGCGGAGCCGAGCCTCTCGGTGGATCGTGCTGGGGTGAGCCTTCACGTGCTTATCGACCACCGCGGCCTTGGCACCCGGATGAAGGAAATGGTTGGAATGCACTATGACCCCTTCGTTCGGCTCGAGCGAGAACGCATCGTCGGGGATCGCTTCGATGTCAAAAGCCTGACCGTCGGCGCCGGCGAGCAGGTGGTTGCCCGCGGTGCCGTGGGTAGTGTCCATGATCGTGCGATGGGCCGCCGCGACACTGGTGTGCCTCAGCGCCCGCCGACGGGCGGTGGCGGAGGAGACGCTCTTGACCGGATGCGTCGGCCGATCGCAAGCGAGCGAGTTGCCGACGATGCCGACCCCCGAGTCGTTCATCCCGTGCAGCATCATCCGCCCGGCTTCGGTTACGAACAGAAGCGCCGGCTGGCCTGGGATGCGCTGCTCGATGACGACGAGATTGGCCTGCAGTTCGCTGCTCTGATCCCAGTTCTGGGCGAGCAGGGTGTGACCGTCGGCGGTGGCCGCGGCGGTCGCAGCGCCGGTGGTGCATTCCGCCATTTCAGGGACCGGCTTTGGGGCGGTTGCCACCCGCGTGAGGGCGACGCGCAGGTTGATTGCAAAGATCTCGCGCGGGTCAACCTCTGCGCCCTCGGCCATGCCTACGAGTTCTTCGGCGAGCTTGCGGTCGAGGATTTCCAGGTACTCGCGCCCTTTCTGCCCCCAGACCAGCGCGTCCGACCAAGCGAGGCCCGTCTGCTCGATACTACGACGATGTGCCCTGATGCTGCCGAGCACGCGGTCCCCGAAAGTGCGCCCGTGGGCGCGGCCCACATCGCGCGGCAGTCCCTCAAACCGGGCAAGGGGGAATGCTGCGGGTGGATCCCAGTCGCGCGCGACCCTCGCCGCGGCCTCTGCTGTTGCCGTCATCGTGCTACCTTTCTCGATTGCGGGCCGCCGGATCCCTCCCGGCGACCACTGGCAGTTCATCTGTGGTGCCGGGGGGACTCCGCCGCACCCATTCTATTTGTCGACGGAGACCTTTTGCAGGTCGTACCACTGGCCCGTCGAGGAGCCGACGAAGCCGTGGACGTAGGGCTGCAATGCCCAGACTTCCGAGATTCCGTACAGCGGCACCCAAGGCACGTACTCCTCGGAGAGCGCCTTCGTCACCTGCTCCAGAAGCTCCTGCTTCTTCTTTGGGTCGGCCTCTGAGCGCACTGCGTTAGCAAGCTTATCGAGCTCCTCATTGCAGAAGCCCGTGCGCACCTGGTTACTCTGCAGGCGCTTGCACTCGAAGTTATTGGAGAAATAAGTGCCAATGAAGTCTCCGGTGCCGTAACCGGCACTGGTGAGGAAGAGTTCGAAGCTGCCGTCATTGGCCATCTGCGTGGCCGCCGCCGCGTCGATCACCTGGGCGGTTACCTTCATGCCGTAGCCGCGCAGCTGCTCGGCGATGGCCTCTGCTGCCAGCTCTTCCGCCCCGGTTGTATAGAGGATGATCGGCTGCGTGACCTTTGAGAGCACCGCGCGTGCGGCGTCCGGATCATAGGGGAAAGGATCGTAGCCCTCAATGTTCCCTTCCTGGCCGATCCCCGGAACCTGCTCGAAGGGCATGGCGAGACCACCAAAGAGGCCCTCAGTGATCGCCTCCTTGTCGATGGCCATGTTCATGGCCTTGCGGACTTCGACATCGGCGAAGGGTGAACCCTCACGCACGTTCATCTGCAGCATTCGGGCTGCCGTGCCGGGCCGGATGTCAATCGTCATGCCGGCTGCCTTGAGCTGGTCGACGAAGTCGGGCGTCACGGGATAGATGATGTCGACTGAGCCCGCCAGCAATTCGGCGACGCGCGTCGACTCCTCCGGGATTGTCCGCCAAATGAGGGTCTCAACCTTGGGCGGGCCCTGCCAGTAGTCGTGGAACGCCTTCATGACGATCTGCTGGTCGGCAGTCCATTCGACGATGTGGAACGGACCGGCGCCGTCGGCAGGGGTGGTCCGCGCCTGTTCCAGGGTCAGCTTCTCGTACTGGGCCTTGTTGAGGATCTCCTGGCTGGCGAGCGCCAGGTCGGTAATCGCGTGATCCACGTCGCCAAATGGCACCTTGGTGGTCCAGCGGACGGTATAGGGGTCGACCGCCTCGATCTTTTCGATGTTGACCATGTTGCCCATGTTCGCGCGCGGAGACTTGTTGGCCGGATCCCACATGCGTTCATAGGTGTAGACCACGTCGGCGGCGGTAAACTCACCGCCATCCCAGAAGTGCACCCCCTTGCGAAGCTTCACCTCGTAGTGGAAGTCGTCGATCCTGGTGATCGACTCCGCGAGAAGCGGCGCGTAGGTGATAACCGGCGGCGGCTGATAGAATAGCTTGTCCATTTGGTTGTGCGCGATGGTTTGCGCGTGGCGCTGACGGTGCTGCTGCGGATCGAGCGTTGCGGGATCCTGAGGCACCGCGATCGTCAGAGTCCCGGAAGGACCGTCGGAAGCCGCCTGCTGGGCCATGACCGAGCCAGAGGTGAGCGCCATCACCGTCATGAGGGCGATGACTCCGACAGTGTGTCTTCTCTTTGTCATTTCAGTTCTTCCTCCTCGCGTGAACCCCCGCCCGGGGTGGTGGCGACAGGCATCCATCGCCGACCTTGTTGATAGGTACGCGGTCCCTACCTGCTGACCGAGACGTTCTGCATATCTAGCCATTGGCCCACGGACGAGCCGACGAACCCATTTACGTAGGGCTGCATCGCCCAAACCTCCGCTGGGCCGAACAGCGGAACCCACGGCACGAGCTCGGAGGAGAGCTTCTTGGTCACCTCTTCGAGCATCTGCTGATGCTTCTGGGGATCGGCTTCCGCCTGCACCGCGGCCGCCATCTCGTCGAGCTCTTCGCTACAGAAGCCGGTTCGCACCTGGTCTGAATTCAGCCGCGCGCAGGCGAAATTGTTGGAGTAATAGGTACCGATGAACTCCCCGCTCGCGTACCCCGCGCTGAAGAGCATGAGGTCGAAGCTGCCGGCATTGTTTCGCTCGTCCAGCGTGGCGGTATCGACGACCACAGTCGTAACGTTCATGCCGTAGCCACGTAGCTGCTCCGCGATAGCTTCCGCTGCCAATTGCTCCTGCTCAGCAGTGAACAGCTCTATCGGCTGGGTAACCTTCGACAACACCGGGCGCGCCGCCTCAGGGTCGAACGGAAAAGGATCATAGCCGGCGATGCTGCCTTCCTGCCCTATGCCGGGCACTTGCTCGAAGGGAATCGCTAGGCCGCCATAGAGGTTCTCGGTGATCGCCTCCTTGTCTATCGCCATGTTCATTGCCTTACGGACCTCGACATCGGCAAATGGCGAGCCCTCGCGGACATTCATCTGCAGCATTCGAGCTGACGTGCCGGGCTCGATGTCGAGCTTCATTCCCGCCGATTTGAGCTGGTCCACAAAGTCTGGTGTTACCGGGTAGATCATGTCGACCGACCCCGCGAGGAGTTCTGCCGTGCGCGTAGTTTCTTCAGGGATCGTCCGCCAGATCAGAGTCTCGACCTTCGGCGCACCCTGCCAGTAATCGTGGAACGCCTTCATGACGATCCGCTGCTCGGGCACCCACTCGACAAGCTCGAACGGCCCGGCGCCGTCTCCCGGAGAGGTCCGCGCCTCGTCTAGCGTGAGCTTCTCATAGAATGCCTTGTGCAGGATTTGCTGGTTGTTGAGGGCCAGAAGCGGGATCGCCTGTGCGGCCGTTCCGAAAGGAACCTTCGTCGTCCAGCGCACCGTGTAGCGGTCAACCGCCTCGATGCTTTCGATATTCGGCATGTTTCCCATGTTCGCCCGTGGCGACTTGTTCGCAGGGTCCCATAACCGCTGGAAGGTATAGACGACGTCGTCAGCCGTGAGCTCTTCCCCGCTGTGGAAGTGCACGCCCTGGTGCAGCTTCACCTCGTAGTGAGTGTCGTCGCTCCGGGTTATCGACTCCGCCAGCAAGGGCTCGAACGAAAGGCCCGGCGGTTTCTGGTAGAAGAGGCTGTCACGCTGGACGTGTGCGATCGTTTGCGTGTGTCGCTGGCGGTGCATCTGCGGGTCCAGCGTCGAAGGATCCTGCGCCACCGCAATTGTCAGCGTCCCGGATGGAGTGCCTCCTCTTGGCGCTGCGGCGTCCTGAGCCGTAGCCGAGGTCCCTGTCACCGAAAGTGCTGCAGCCAAGGCCGCTGCAGCAGCCACCCCCGTGCCCTTGGTCATGCGCTCCTCCCTAGGGTGCGGGCTCTCGCCCGACGATGGCGCGGCCGGCTCAGACGTGTTGCCCTTGCCGCCGGGGCGCTCGAAAACGTCGGCTGAGCTATACTTGAACATTCACTAACTGGAACGTTTGTCGTGCTTACAACCCTCTATATGGCATGAAATGACTGAAGGCAGCAGCTGTCAACCCATCTGATGGAGAATCTCGGCCGTGCCCCTGTCGTGAGCGCTTTGCACCAGAGCAGAGCCATCTGACTACTCAAGCAGCTCGTGGCGTTGACAACCAAGGCTTCGTATACAATCATATACAGAGCCATGGCGTGTTGCTAGCGGGGGTTGCACTTGTCGTCACCTGAACGGGCGGAGGCCGCTGGCGTCCCGACCTACGACTTGTTTATCGGTAACGAACGGGTACGTGCGCCTGCCCAAGAGCGTTTCGACGCTGTCAATCCGTTCACGCGTGAGGCGTGGGCATCCGTGCCGCAGGCGAGTGACGCTCAGGTTGCTGACGCTATTGCGACTGCGCGCTCCGCCTACGATCGTGTCTGGAGCCGTACGACCGGCTACGAACGCAGCCGGCTGATGCACAGGCTGGCCGACCTGCTAGAGGCCGATGCCGCCCGCATGGCCGTCCTTGAGAGCACCGACAACGGCAAGGCGATTCGGGAAACCAGCGGCCAGATGGTCGGTGCGGCCCGCGCTTACCGCTTCTTTGCCGGCCTCGCCGACAAACTCTCCGGGCTGACCATTCCGGTGGACAGGCCCGACAGCTTCGACTTCACGCGGCGCGAGCCGATGGGGGTGTGCGTGCTCATCACGGCGTGGAACTCGCCGATGAGCCTCCTGTCCAACAAGTTGGCGCCTGCACTAGCGGCGGGCAATTGCGTCGTCGTAAAACCCTCCGAGCATGCCTCGGTAACGACGCTCGAATTCGCGGAGCTCGTGCGCAAAGCGGGCTTTCCAGCAGGCATCTTTAACGTAGTCACCGGCGACCACCGGGTGGGCCGGGCCCTGCTGCGCTCAGGCCGCATCGACAAGGTGAGCTTTACGGGAAGCACCGCAGTGGGGGCTCGCATTGCCGCTGATGCCGGTGAGCGGCTGGTGCCAGTGACCTTGGAGCTGGGTGGCAAGTCACCCAACATCATCTTCGAGGATGCCAACCTTGACCGTGCCGTGCCAGGAGCGCTGGTGGGCATTTTCTCGGCGACGGGACAGACCTGCATTGCCGGATCGCGGCTGCTGGTGCAGCGGGGCGTCTACAGGCAGGTCACGGAAAGTCTGGTCGAGCGAGCGAAACGCATCCGCTTGGGGGATCCGCTGGACAAGCGCACGCAGATGGGTACCGCGGCCAATGAGCCGCAGTTCCGGCGCATCCTCGCGGCCATTGAAGGGGGGCTCGAGCAAGGAGCCAAGCTTGCCACCGGCGGCCGAGCCGCCACCGGCGACCACCTGGGCCGGGGGTTCTTCGTCGAGCCCACGATCTTCACCGATGTGCACAATGACATGAACCTCGCCCGCGAGGAGATCTTCGGCCCCGTCCTTTCGATCATTCCGTTCGATACTGAGGAGGAGGCCGTCGCAATTGCCAACGACACCCGCTACGGGCTCGCTTCTGGTGTTTGGACGCAGGATCTCTCGCGCGCCATGCGCATGATCGGGGCCATTCATGCTGGGACCGTCTGGGTCAACACCTACCGCGCCGCACAGGCGATGGCGCCATTCGGCGGCTATAGGGATTCCGGCCATGGCCGCGAACGTGGGGTCGAAGCGATCAACGAATACCTTCAGGTCAAGAACGTCATGATCGATTTCTCGGCCCAGGAGCGCGACCCGTTCGCGGACTAACGGGATTCATGATCGAATGACCGGTCGCGCGCCTTGCCGCGGGCCGGGCCGCTACAACCTCGGCCCCCGGGGCCTCACACATGGAATAAGCGATGGCTAGAACGCCGGACTACTTCAAGGGAAAGACCGTAGCCATCACCGGAGCGGGAAGTGGTATCGGGCGCTCAGCCGCTGTAATCTTCGCCCGGGAGGGTGCGCGGGTCATTTGCGCCGACATTGACGCGGTGGGCGGCGCGGAAACCGTGGGACTGGTCGAGGCAGAGGGGAGCGAAGCCATCTTCGTTCCTACCGACGTCATGGCCCGCGCACAGGTGCGCGGCTTCATCGCCGCTGGCATAGAACGTTTCGGCCGCATCGACTTCCTGTTCAATTCGGCTGGGTCGGCGCTGAAGCGCTGCGGTTTCCTTGAGATCGACGATGCCCTCTGGGACAAGTCATTCGACCTCAACGTCAAAGGCACCTTCTACGGCATGCAGGAAGTGCTGCCGCACATGCTGGAAAAAGGCGGCGGCGTAATCGTGAACGTCGCTAGCATGGCGCACAAGCGCGGCGGACCCGGGGGGTCGGTGCACTATGCTTCAGCAAAAGGCGCCGTGGTGACGATGACCATGGGCGTGGCGCGCGAGTTCGCGGACCGAGGCATAAGGTGCCTGTCGGTTTCCCCCGCCAGCGTCAACACGGGGTTCCAGGCGGCCTCTGGCACCAGCAAGGAAATGGCGGAACGCATCATCCAATCCAACCCAATGAAGCGTAACGCCGAGCCAGACGAGATCGCAGAACTTGTT
>JAEZBF010000300.1 GCA_023427545.1 Pseudomonadota bacterium | reverse complement strand
GGCGATTTCGATGACGTGCTCGGCGGGGCTCGCCGGCCTTCCCCAGATCTCGCTCCCCCTGGGGGAGATCGATGGGCTGCCCTTCGGCATTTCGCTGATGGGGGAGCAGGCCTCCGACCTCGAGCTGCTCCGCGTCGCCGAACTGAGCGGGCTCAGCTAGAGCCGGCGCAAACGCTTGTTTCGCACCATGGCCTTTGCTAGCCGGACGTACTGCGGCCGTTCTGCCGCGCGCCAGGAGTGAGAAACAGGGTTCATGGCTTACGCGATCACGATGTGGGACTTCTCCTGGGCCGAGCGTCGGTGGCCGGGTGCCGGCTACGAGGACTGGGACCAGGCGCTCTCCGAGCTCAAGGAGCGGGGCTACGACGCCGTCCGCATCGATGCCTATCCCCATCTCATCAGCGCCGATCCGGATGCGAGCTGGCACCTGCCGCCGTGCTGGACGCAGATGGCCTGGGGCGCGCAGTCGCCGATCGACCTCACGGTCGGCCCGATGCTGCTCAAGTTCCTCGGCAAGGCGCGCGAGCACGGCATCCGCGTTGCGCTGTCGACCTGGTACCGCACCGACTCCCGCCACATGCGGCTGCGCATCAGGACGCCGGAGGACCAGGCGCGGATCTGGATCGATACGCTCGACTACCTCGACCGGGCGGGACTTGCCTCCGACCTGCTCTATGTCGACCTCTGCAACGAGTTCCCGCAGCTGAACTGGGCGCCATACCTCTACGGCCGTCTCGGGGGGCCCGAACTCAGCCGCACGCTGCCGCATATCCGCGACTGGATGCAGCGCTCGATCGACCTCGTCCGCGCGGCCTACCCCAACCTCAAGTACACCTGGTCGTTCGCCAGCCAGATCACCAGCTGGCGCGAGCAGGAAGTCTCCATGATGGACCTGCTCGAGAACCACATCTGGATGGCCTCGCCCGAAGTCAGCGAGTTCAATCGCGTCGTCGGCTACGACTTCGACTGGTTTCGCCCCGACAGCTTCGATGCGCTCGCCCGCAACGGCCGAAGCGAATACGAGTCGCGCAGGGACTACTACGATGGCCGGTTATTCTGGCGCATCGATGAGAACGCGCTCTGGTCCAGGACCTCGGGTCTGCCGCTCGTCACCACGGAGTGCTGGGCGGTCATCGACTACAAGGACTGGCCCGGGCTGGCGTGGGACTGGGTGATGGACCTCAACGCCCGCGCCGTCGAATACGCGGCGTCGAAGGGCCGGTGGGCGGGCCTTGCGACCTCCAACTTCTGCGGCCCGCAGTTCATCGGCATGTGGCGCGACATCGCCTGGCACCGGCGGCTGACGGACCTCATCCACAAGGCTCCGCTCGACGACGACCTTCGTGCCAAGGCCTAGTCTGCCGCGGCGGAGAGGATAACACTCCGCCGCGCGCGTGCAGCCTATTGCGCACTCCCGGGTGGAAGACCACGCTTGGATATGTCCGCCGGCCGGCTCTCAGCCCTGAACACGAACGATGCGCGCAGCCGCAACCTTGCGACCGTGCTCGAGCTCGTCCGCGAGTCGCCCGGCCGCTCGCGCTCCGAGATCGGGGCGGAGATGCCGTTCAGCCTGCAGACCATGACCAACGTCACCCAGGAGCTGATCGCCCTGGGCTTGATCGAGGAATTCGACCGTCCGCGGGTCAGGCGCAAGGGAAGCCCGCACCGCGGGCTGAGGGTCATCGCCGATGGCTGCTACGCGATCGGCGTCCAGTTCCGCTGGAGCTCGTGCACCCTGGCGCTCGTCGACATGGAATTCCGCGTCCGCGACCGGCGCACGGTGCGCATCGCGGGGGAGATCGGCGACATCGAGGCCTATATCGGTGGTCTCACGGCCGCGATCCAGGCGATGCTGCGCGATCATGCGGGCAAGGAGATCTGGCTGGTCGGGCTTGCCGGCCCGCTGCCGATCCTCACCCCCAACGCGGCGCAGACGCAGCCTTATCTCGACCAGCTGTGGGACGATCAGAAGTGGTTCCGCAGCTTCTGGCAGGCGATCACGGTCGATGATCTGGCATCGCGAATGGAGGCCAATCTCGGGCTGCCGGTCAGGATACACAACAACCCGCAGGCCGCCGGCATTACCGAGGCGCTGGGATTTCCGCTGCGGGCGCGCATCCTCTACCTCCTCGCGGGCCTCGGCTTCGGCGCCGCCATGGTGAGCCACCGCCAGCCGAGCACCGACATCTGGCCCCACTCGGGCGAGATCGGCCATGTCGTTTATCGCAGCCGCACCCTCAGCAGCGTGATCTCGGCTACCGGCGTGCGGCGCGCCCTCGGGCTGAGCGAGCCGCAGGGCACCTACGAGGCCGAGCTCGAGGCCCAGCTGGACATCAGCCCCGAGCGCTTCGATCCCTGGCTCGACGACGCCGGCGAACTGCTGCGCTTCGTCCTCAGCTTCCTCGAGAACGCACTCTGGCCCGATGGCATCGCGCTCGGCGGCTTCCTTCCCGACCGGCTGCTCGACCTCCTCATCGAACGCCTGCAGCCGCTCGAGTATTCGGTGGTCCTGCCCGACACATCGCCGGACCGGATCGTGCCGCGCCTCTACCGCGCGGAGCCGGCCACCGAGGCCACTGCTCTGGGGGCCGGTGCGGCCGTGCTCAGCTACCGCTCCAATCCCGATCTCGCGGCGCTACTGTCGATGCGGCGGCAACGCGCATAGGGTGGACGCCGCACGTTGACAGTCACGTCAGCACCGATATGTTCAAGAAACTGGATCAAAAGACTTTGGGAGGACGCCAGAAATCATGAACGGGATCTTGTTGCCAAGGACGGCTGGGCTACGCCGTCGCCACGTGCTCATGGGTGCGGCCGGACTTGCCGGCCTCGCTGCCTTCGGAACGGGGCCAGGCTGGGCGCAGCAGACGCCGGTCTCCGGCGGCACCCTCCGCATCGCGCAGGGCACCGACGCACAGCCCAAGGCGGCGCTGGCGGGCCGCGCCGGCAACAACAGCTGGCGGCACAACGTCTTCGACACCGTCACCGCGCTCGATTCCGAGACCGGAGAGCCGCGGCCGGTCCTTGCGACCGAATGGTCCTCCTCCGATGACGGCAAGACCTTCGTGGTCAAGCTGCGCGAGGGCGTGACTTTCCACACCGGCCGCCCCTTCACCGCCGAGGACGTCGTCTTCACCCTCGAGCAGGTGAAGGTGCCCGAGAACGCCTCGCAGATGCGTCCGCTCGTTTCGGCCTACACCTCGATCAAGGCCACCGGGACGCACGAGGTCACGATCACCTCGAATGCGCCCGTGGCGCCGCGTATCTTCGACGTCTTCCAGCTCGCGGTCATCCTCGACAAGGACACCATGGCGGGCCTTGCCGACGGTAGCCAGGTGGTTGGAACCGGCCCCTATCGCTGGGTCAACTGGGTTCCCGGCGCGAGCCTGCGGCTTGAGAAGAATGCCGACTACTGGGGCGAGAACGGCCCCTATTTCGACGCTGTCGAGATTTCGGTGATCACCGACTCCACCGCGATGGCGAACGCCGTCCGCGGCCGCGCCGACCTCGTCCTCGCAATGACCCCGCGCGATGCCGCCCTGTTCAAGGGCGATCCGAACGTCGAGCTGTTCCAGAGCCCCGGCGGGCAGATCTTCCCGCTCGGCCTCAACGTCACCGCCGCCCCCTTCGACAACAAGGAAGTCCGCCAGGCGGTCGGCTTCGCGATCGACCGCGACCGCATCATCCAGCAGCTGTTCAACGGCATCGGTGACGGCAGCCCGCTGTGGTGGCCGTCCAACGTGCCGGGGATGACCGACAAGCACACGGGATACTACAGCTACGATCCCGACAAGGCCCGCAAGATGATCGAGGACGCCGGCGCCAAGGGCGCGGAGTTCGACATGGCCGTGATCGGTCTGGCGCCGGTGCCGGCCCTCTATGAAATCGTGCAGAACAACCTGCGCGACGTCGGCCTCGTGCCGACCGGCGGCGTGGTCGAAACGGCGGCCTTCGACCAGCGGCAGCTTGCCAACGACCTCGGTCCGGCATTCATGCAGATCCATGGGCTGCAGGGCTTCTCGCCGGCAACGCTGGTGGATGCGCTTCCCGCGCTTCGCGATGGCAATCCCTCGCACTTCGAGCCGCCCGAGTATCGCCAGCTCAAGGACAAGGTGCAGGCGGCGACCGGGGACGAAACCGGCGCTGCCATGGCGGAACTGGCCGACTTCATGCTCGCCTCCGCGTTCAGCCACATCCTCATCCATACCTACCCGCTCAACGCGAAGTCTCCGAAGGTTCAGGGGTTGGTGTTCGACAACGTCGGCTACCTGCATCTGGCGGGAGCCTGGATGAACGCCTGAGCATGCTGCGATTCCTGGCAGGAAGGCTGCCCTCGGTTGCCTTCATGCTCTTCATCACCTCGGTCGTCGCCTTCCTGCTGCCCAGGCTGGGAGGCGGCGATCCGGCATTGGTGGTCGCGGGACCCGAAGCAACGCTTGAGCAGGTCGAGGCCATCCGCGTGAAGATGGGCCTCGACCAGCCGCTTCCGTGGCAATACCTCGATTGGCTGGGCGGTTTGTTTCGCGGCGACCTCGGGACGTCGCTGATCAGCAACCGGCCCATCGCCCAGCTCATCATGACGCGGCTGGGCAGCACGCTCGAGCTGGCGCTCTCGGCCACCATCCTGATGATCGCCATCGGCCTTGCCCTGGGCATCCTCGCCGGCGCGCTGACCCGCGGCCCGGGCCGGGCCGCGCTCGACACCGGGCTCAGCATCATGCTGGCCACTCCGCCCCATGTCACCGGCCTGATCATGATCCTCGCG
Organism: Pseudomonadota bacterium; assembly: GCA_023427545.1. Taxonomy (GTDB): domain Bacteria; phylum Pseudomonadota; class Alphaproteobacteria; order Rhizobiales; family Devosiaceae; genus JAEZBF01. The sequence continues at coordinate 14,898 of JAEZBF010000300.1, read as the reverse complement.
CTCGGCATCGCGTGGCGGCTGCTGCCGATCTCGGGCGAGGTTTCCATCTTTACCAATCCCGCATTGGGCTTTTCCTATCTGCTGCTGCCGTCGCTGGCACTGGCCCTGCCACAGGCCGCGATGATCGCCCGCCTGATCCAGGCCCGCATGTATCAGGTCCGGCAGGAGGACTTCGTCGATTTCGCTCGTGCCAAGGGCGTGCCGCGGGGGCGCATCGCGATCTCCCACATCCTCCGAAATTCGCTGAGCACAGCCATCGTGGCGACTGGCATACGGGTGGGCGAGTTGCTCGCCGGCGCCGTCGTGATGGAGGCCATTTTCGGTCGCAACGGACTGGGGTTGATGGCGGTCGAGGCGGTGAGTTCGCGCGATTACGAGGTGGTCCAGGTCCTTGTGCTGGGCGCAGTGGTGATCGCCGTGCTCGTCCACCTGCTGTCCGAAATCCTGCTTGCCGCGCTTGACCCGCGTATCCGGCTGGAATCCTCATGACCGCAGGTGAAGTTGCCGTGGTCGATCGATCTCCTCGCCCGAGCCCTTTGGCAGACGGTCTGCGCCGCTATTTTGCCGCGCTCCTTACGCCCAAGGGGCTGATCGGCAGTGGCCTCCTCGTCGCGCTGTCGCTCGCCGCACTCCTCGCACCGCTCATTTTCCCCGGCGGTGTGGACCAGCAGACGCGCGACAGCTTCATGCCGCCCACGCTTCTCCGCCCCTTCGGCACTGATGAGCTCGGCCGCGACATCTTCGTGCGCTGCATCTATGCGCTGAGGATTTCCATCAGCCTGGTGATCGTGGCGGTGCCGATTGCCATGGTGATCGGGACGCTCATGGGGCTTGCCGGTGCGGTATCGCTCTCCTTGGGCAATGCCTTCCAGCGCCTGTTCGACATCATCCTCGGCTTCCCCAGCATTGTGCTCGGCATCTGCATCGTGATCATCATGGGGCCCGGCTGGCCGGCACTGGCCGTGAGCATCGTCATCTTCTCGCTGCCGCAGTTCGGACGGCTGGCTCGCGCGCAACTGCTGTCGGAAATGGGCCGCGAATACGTGCTCGCCGCGCGCGTGCTTGGGGTCGGCAGGGGCCGGATCATGCTCCGCCACATCCTCCCCAACACGCTCGATCCGCTCTTCGTGCAGCTTTCGCTGTCGATGATCGCGGGAATCTTCCTCGAGGCGGCGCTGTCGATCGTCGGGCTCGGCATCCAGCCGCCCACGCCCTCGCTCGGAACGTTGCTCAACGTCGGCATCCGCTATGTCTACGCGCAGCCGATGTACACCGGAGGTCCGGTCATCATGCTGCTGCTGCTGGCGCTTGGCTTCAACCTCATTGCCGATGCGCTCAACGCTGCGGTGCTCCAGTCGCGAGCAGACTCGTGACCACGCCTCTGCTCGAAGTCCGTGGGCTGGTCACCCAGTTCCGTACCGGAAAAGGCTGGATGAACGCGCTGCGCGACGTGAGTTTCAGCGTCGCCAAGGGCCGCATCCTCGGGATCGTGGGTGAGTCGGGGTCGGGCAAGTCGCTGACCGCGAAGTCGATCATGCGCATGGTGCCTGACCCTGGCGTCATCACCGGCGGTCAGATTGTATTCGATGGCCGGGACCTGATGGGCCTCTCCGAAGACGAGATGCGCCAGGTTCGCGGACGCCAGATTGCCATGGTGTTCCAGGATCCGCAGGCCGCGCTCAATCCGGTCAAGACGGTTGGCTGGCAGATCGAGGAGGCGCTCGTCGTCCACGGGACGTCGCGGAAGGCAGCGCAGGGTCGAGCCGTCGAGCTGCTGCGGCAGGTCGGTATTCCCGATGCGGAAGGCCGCATCAACGACTTCCCGCACCAGTTTTCCGGGGGCATGCGGCAGCGCGTCGTTATCGCCATCGCCATCGCCAACGCCGCGCCACTGATCGTGGCCGATGAGCCGACGACCGCGCTTGACGTCACCATCCAGGCACAAGTGCTGCGCATGCTCGTCGACCTGCGCGACCGGTACGGCGTGGCGGTGATCCTCATCACCCACGACATGGGAGTGGTCGCCGAGCTCTGCGACGACGTGGTTGTCATGTACGCCGGCCGGGTGGTCGAACAGGGCGCGACCGCCGACATTTTCGAAGCGCCTCAGCATCCCTATACCCGGGCGCTGCTGCGTTCGATGCCGCAGGTCGACGGCGAAGCCCAGGAGCGTCTGCAAGCCATACCGGGGGCAACGCCGGACCTCTCGCAGCTCCCGCCCGGCTGTGCCTTCCACCCGCGCTGCAGCTATGCCGAAGACATCTGCCACCGCGTCGTGCCGCCCCTCGACGTGGTGCCCGAGCGGCCGCAGAGCCGGTCGGCCTGCCACGTTGCGCTGCGTGAAGGGCAACTGCCGCCCCTGCCCTACGCGGACCGCGCCACCGCCTCCAGACGGGGACCCGCGGCGGCCGCGCCCATCCTCGAAGTACGCGACCTCAAGGTGAACTTCGGCTCCCGCCGGACCCTTTTTGGACGCGACAAGCCGCTCCTTGCGGTCGACGGCGTCAGTCTTGCGGTGCGCCCGGGCGAAACGCTCGGGCTCGTCGGAGAGTCGGGCTGCGGCAAGACCTCGCTGTCGCGCACCATCGTCGGCCTCAATCAGCCCAGCGAGGGGCAGATCCTGGTCGAAGGCGAGGACGTCACCGTCTTCGACGCCAAGGCGTCGGCGCGCGTCCGCGCTACGGTCCAGTATGTGTTCCAGGACCCCTATGCCTCGCTCAACCCGCGCCTCAACATCCGCAGCATCCTCTCCGAGGCGCTCGAGATGCGCGGCGTGCCGCCGCGCGAGCGCGAGGCCGAAGCGCGGGCCCTGCTGGAGCTGGTCGGGCTCGATCCGTCGTACCTCGCGCGCTACCCCCGCGCCTTCTCAGGCGGCCAGCGCCAGCGCATCGGCATCGCGCGCGCGCTCGCGGTGCGGCCAAAGGTGCTGATCTGCGACGAGCCGGTTTCCGCGCTCGACGTCTCGATCCAGGCCCAGGTCATCAACGTGCTCGCAGACCTGCGCGACCGGCTCGGTCTCGCGGTGCTGTTCATCGCCCACAACCTCGCCGTCGTGCGCCATCTCAGCGACCGCGTCGCGGTCATGTATCTGGGCCGCATCGTCGAGGAGGGCCCGACCGCGGCGGTCTATGCACGCCCCCGGCACCCCTATACCGCGGTGCTGATGTCCTCGACGCCGCGCCCCGTGCCGGACCCGCAAGCCATGGCGCGCAAGGCGATCCTGCGCGGCGACGTGCCGAGCCCGCGCAACCCGCCGAGCGGCTGCCGCTTCCGCACGCGGTGTCCGATCGGACCGCTCGCCGACCCCTCGCGCACGATCTGCATCGACAAGGACCCGGCGCTCAGCGGTGAGGACGGCCACCGCGCCGCCTGCCACTTCCAGCAGGACGCGATCCTCGCCGCCCCGCCGCCAGCACCGCCCATGGCAGAAGCGGTGCCGATCTCATGACCGCAAAGGATCGCCCCAACATCCTCTGGCTGGTCAGCGAGGACTGCCCGCCGCGCCTCGGGCCCTACGGCGACCCGCTGGCGCGGACGCCCAACCTCGACGCGCTGGCTCGCGAGGGCACCGTGTTCGAGGCGGCCTTCGCCACCTCCCCCGTCTGCGCGCCGTCGCGCTGTTGGTTCCTGACCGGCCGTCGCGGGGAGAGCGCGCCGCCGGCCAACCAGATGACCGGGTTCGGCCCCACCCCGCCCGGCATCGTCACCTACCCCGAGATGCTCCGGGCCGCCGGCTACTACTGCACCAACAACGCCAAGACCCACTACAACTGCGACATCGACCCCGCCGCGATCTGGGACGAAAGCAGCCGCGAGGCGCACTGGCGCAGACGCAGTCCCGGGCAGCCGTTCCTTGCCGTCTTCAACTGCATGGAAACCCACGAATCCTGCGTCTTTCAGGAACGCGGCGGCGGCGAGGTCGCGCCCGGCGACGTGACGCTCCCCGCCTACCTGCCCGACACCGAGGGCACCCGCTTCGCCCTCGCCAACCACTACAACGCCATCGCGCGCATGGACCGCTTCATGGGCGAGCGCCTCGCCGAACTCGACGCCGAGGGCGAGCGCGACAACACCATCGCCTTCTACTATTCCGACCACGGCTCGCCGCTGCCGCGCTCCAAGCGCTTCTGCTACGACGAAGGCCTGCGCGTGCCCCTGATCGTGCGCGTGCCCGAGCGCTGGCGCACGCTCGTGCCGCTCGTTGCCGGCACCCGCATCGCCGATCCCGTCTCGCTGGTCGACCTCCTGCCGACACTGGCCGCCATCGCCGGATGCCCTGCCCCCGCCGGCATCCACGGCCAGCCGATCGTCGGCCGCTCGCCGCGCCGCTTCGCATTCTCCGGCCGCGACCGCATGGACGAGCACGCCGACATGACGCGCACCGCGCGCAGCAGCCGCTATCGCTACATCCGCAACTATTTTCCGCACCGCATCTGGGGCCAGCACTACGCCTTCGCCTGGGAAAGCCGCGCCTACCAGGACTACGAGCGCCGGCACCTCGAGGCCGCCCTCAACCCGCTGCAGGACCGCTTCTGGCACACCAAGCCGGCCGAGGAGCTCTACGACCTCGCCGCCGATCCCGACGAAACCCTCAACCTCGCCGGCAACCCGGAGCACCTGCAGTTGCTCGACGAGATGCGCGCGGCACTGGACGAGCACATGCTCGCCGTCCACGATTGCGGCTTCATCCCCGAAGGCAGCGCGGCCGAGCCGTGGGACGCGAGCCGCGACCCCGGTGTTTACCCCATTGCCGAGGTGCTCGCGCTCGCCAATCGCGCGATCCGGCGCGATCCGGCACAGGCCCCGGCGCTGGTCGAAGGTCTCTCGCACCGCTCCATGGTCATGCGTTACTGGGCGGCGCAGGGGCTGCTCATGCTGGCGATCGCCGGCCATCCCATGCCGGCTGCCGTGGCGCAGGCGCTTGCGACCGAGCCCGATCCGCACGTCCGCGTGCCGCTCGCCGAAGCGCTGGGCTACGCCGACGCGGAGCCCTCCATCGCGCTGCTCTGCGCCATCGTGGACCATGAGACCAACCCGCGGCTCCGCCTGCAGGCGATCGAGGCGCTGACCTATCTGCCGCATCGCCCCGACATCGCGCTCGGCACCGTCACCCGCGCCGCCGCCGATGCCGACGAATACGTCCGCGGCGCCGCCGAATACCTGCGGCTGGGCCTCACCGGCGAGTACCGGCCCGACAGCCACGTTTTCCGCTTCGATCTCTACACCGGCGGCGCGCAGGCCGGGATGGTGCACCACGCGCCGGCGAGCGTCGCACGTGCCTAGTACCGGAACCACCTCGATGACCCAGCGGCGCCCGCACATCCTGATCTTCAACCCCGACCAGTGGCGCGCCGATACGCTCGGCCACCTCGGCCACCCGGGCGGGGTCACGCCCGCGTTCGACGCCCTCGTGCGCGACGACGCGGTGTCCTTCTCCTTGGCCTTCTCGCAGGCGACGATCTCCACGCCCAGCCGGTGCTCGTTCACGACCGGGCTCTATCCGCACGTCCACGGCCACCGCTCGCTGCACCACATGATCCATCGCGAGCGCGGGCAGCGGCACATGTTCGAGGTGCTGCGCGAAAACGGCTACTTCGTCTGGTGGGGCGGCAAGAACGACCTGGTGCCCGGCAACGATCCGCCCGAAGGCCAGTGCGATGTCTACTTCGAGCCCGATGCTGCCTTCTTCGAACGCCACGGCGCAACACGGCAGTACGACCTGCACGCCAACGCCAGCACCTGGCGCGGAGAGCCGGGGAGCGACACCTACTACTCGTTCCATGCCGGCACGCTCGAGACGCTGCCAAGTGACCGCTATCACATGGATCGCGACTGGCAGATGGTGCTGGGCGCCATCGAGTTTATGCGCGATGCACCGCCCGGCCAGCCGCTCTGCATCTATCTGCCCCTGCTCTACCCGCACCCGCCCTACGGCGCCGAACGCGAGTTCATGGCGCTGGTCGAAGATGCCGGCCTGCTCCCGCGTCGGCGACCGACGCCCGGGCAGATGGCGCGAAAGCCGCGGATGCTCCGCCGCCTCGCCGAAATGCAGGGCATGTCGGGGTGGAGCGAACCACGCTGGGACGAGCTCAGGCGCACCTATCTGGCGATGGTCGCCAGGGTCGACCGGCAGTTCGCAATGCTGGTCGAGGCCCTGCGCGACGCCGGCCTCTACGACGACACCGCGATCTTCGCCTTCTCCGACCACGGCGACTACACCGGCGACTACGGCGTGGTCGAAAAGAGCCAGGTCGATTTCGAGGACCCGCTGACCCGCGTGCCGCTGATCGTCAAGCCTCCGGCGGGGACGGCCGTGTCGGCCGGGATCAGGGACCATACCTTGGCCGAGCTCACCGACGTGACGGCCACGATCTGGGATCTGACCGGCATCGATACCGGCTTCGACAGCTTCGGCCGCTCCCTCCTGCCATCTCTGGCCGATGCGGCGCATCCGCATCGCGACGTGGTGTTCTGCGAAGGCGGCCGCCGACCCGGCGAGATCCAGGCCTCGGAGGCGCAGAGCCTCGAGGCTTTCGGCGACGAGCCCTGGCGCAGCCTCTACTGGCCCAAGATCGACATCCAGGTGAACGACCCGACGGCCCACGGCCGTGCCGTTATGGTGCGCAGCCTCTCGGCCAAGTATGTGCGTCGATCGGGTGACACCGACGAATTCTACGATCTGCGCAACGATCCCTTCGAGCTCGACAACCGCATCGGTGATCCGCAAGTCGCCGGGGCGGTCGATGAGCTGAAGGACCGCCTGCTCGAGTGGTACCTCGAAACCTCCGACATCGTGCCGCGCACGCCCGATACGCGCACGACACCATCCCGGGCCCCGGTCGCGGCCACCTAGCCGCTGCCGGCCCTCAGTCTTCGATCTGCCGCCTGAGCCGCTGCCGCGCGGCGTGATCGCCGGCCATCGCGATATCGTCCATCTCCGCCTTGGCGGTCTGGCTGCCGTCCGGACGTGTGGCCCGTTTCACGCGCACGCCGTCCCGTTCGCCATGCTCGCGAGCGAGGATCATCCGCCGCTCCTCGCGCATGCGCACGCCGATCGTTGAGGTTTCGGCGAGGCAGAGCCGGGCGATCTCCTCCAGGCGCTCGCGAACGCACAGCACCTCGATCCGTGCAGTCAGCCGCCCCTTCTTGCCGATCGCCGCGATCTGCAGCACGTCGACCACGCCCGCTGCGGCGCGGATACGGTCGAGGCCCACCGCAAGGTCCTCCGGCGACTGGTCGTCGACGGAGAAACTGATGACGCCGATGCGCTCGCCGTCCGTTTGCGGTGCCGCCTGCCACAGTGTTGCGCGCACCGCATTGGGCACACCCTGCATCCGGCGGTGGCCGAAGCCATAGCCCGTCGCAACCGCCCGGTGAGCGCCATCGGGCAGGCGGGACAGCGGCTTGAGGTGTGCGTAGATCGCAGCGCCGGTCGGGGTGATCCGCTCCCCCGGAATGCCGTCGTCGATCACCGGGGCGTCCTTCAGCAGCTCGAGCGTCGCGGGAGCCGGAACCGGCATCAGGCCGTGCTGCGTCTTGATGCGCCCCGCACCGAGCGGCAGCGGCGCCGCGCTCGCCGAGGCGATGCCGAGAACCTCCAACAGCCATGCCGCCAGCAGGATGTCGGCGACCGAGTCCCAGTCGGCCACTTCGTGAAAGTGCACGGCATCGATGCTGACGCCGTGAACGCTGGCCTCGGCCTCTGCCAGCCGGCGCAGGATGTCGCGCGCGCGTGCCGACGTGCCGGGATCCGGCGCCGACCGGTCGAGCAGGGCATCGTACTCGCGATAGAAGTGCGGTCCATGTGCTGCGCCGCTCGGCAGCGCGATCCGCACGCGGCTGCCGCGCAGGCTTCCGCCGGTCGTCTCCTCGCGCGCCAGATCGAGCTCGGGAAGAACCCTGCGTACGAGCTCGCGGGCCGGTTCGGTCAGTTCCGGGCGCAGGTCGAGGAGCGCCGCGGCGAACATGTCTCCGGCGAGACCGCCGAGGGCATCGAGATGAAGGTGAAGCCCCTCAGCCACCTCAAGCCCCGTCCGGTGCATCCGTCACCTTCCACATCGCCGACGTGTCGCTGGCCCCAAGGCCCCGGGCGATCGCGTCCTCGTTCATGCTGGCGACGACGGTGCCGAGCCGCGGATTCGCCCCGGCGGCCCGCGCCATTTCGAGCCCGAGCCGGATGTCCTTTTCCAGCAGCGCCACGCTGAACGTGGGGTCGTCGTAGCGCTCATCGGCAATGCGCTGGCCCAGTTCACGGAAGAGGTTGCTCACGGTGCCTGCCTGGGATGCGGTGATGATCTCGAACAGCCGCCCGGGGGGTAGCCCCAGCCGGCTCGAAATCGACATCATCTCGGCCGTCATGGCGTTGATCGCGCCGAACATCATCTGGTTGAGCAGCTTGACCGTGTGGCCGGCGCCAGGCCCGCCCACCTCGAAGATCGCAGCCGCGTAGCTGCGGAGGACCGGCTCCACCTGGGCGAGCGCGCCAGGAGTCTGGCCAACCGGGTGGGCCCACTTGCCCACTGCTGCAGGACGGCCCAGCACGGGGGCATCGACCCAGCCAAGTCCGGCCGCCTCGGCGACCTCAGCCATGTCCCGAGCCGTCTCCGGATCGGCAGTGGAATGGTCGACGATGACGCTGCCAGAGGGCGCTGCGGCGCTGACCTCGGGCACCACCGCCCTGATCTGCGCCGGTCCGGGCAGGAAGAGCAGGATGGCCTCTGCGCCGCGCGACGCCTCCCCAGCCGTTGCCGCAAAACCTGCACCAACAGCTGCTGCCCGCTCCGCTGCCCCCGGCATTGGATCGCTGGCGGTGACCTCGTGCCCTGCGGAACGCAGCGCGGTTGCCGCGGCACGTCCCATCACTCCCAAGCCGACCAGTGCGACCTGCATCTCTCAGCCCCGCTCGGCATGGAGGTGCACCGCAGCGCCGCCCGAGAAGCACTCGGGCGTGCACAGGATGCGCGGGTTCTTGCCGACGTAGCGCTCCGCCTCGCGCATGGCGTCATCGAAAGTGGCGACCGGAGTGAAGCCGAGCGCCTTGGCGTGAAGCGGCGTCTTGGCGCCGACGATCAGTACCTTCTGGCAGCGCTTGGCGGGAACGGCACCGCCCGAGAGCATGCTCATCGCATGGAAGGGGTGGTAGGTGTAGTTGTTGGAGTACTGGAACACATATCCCGGGTTCGTCGACATTTCCCGCGCCTTGTCGGACGCGAGGTACTCGGCGGCGGTGTTGAACTCGGTCATCTGCCAGAAGGTCTCCTCGTAGGACGGGAACCACCGCGGGTTGAACCAGCCATCGCTGATCGAAACTGCGATCATCACCGGGTCTGGCCGCAAGGCATTCCAGCAGCGCGAGAGCTGCCCGCCGAGGGCAAGGCCCATGAGAACCGGATTGGAGCCCATCCCCGGGCCGTAGTGGAAGTTGCGCGGTACGCCGACGACGAGGACATCGGCGCGTTCGGTGTCCTTGAGAACCACGTTGGTGCGCTGCTTGGCCAGCGGCCAGCACGCCTGCTCGACGTGATCGAGGCTGCCCGCATGGACGGCGAGCACCTCGGCAAACTGCCCGACCACGGCATCGACGGCAAAGAACTTCTTGCCGATGCCCTCCTCCATCGCCTTGGCGATCGAGGTAAACTGGTCGCGCATCCGGCCCTTGGGCGCCGCGCCGAGCCAGTCGTCGCGATGCATGGTCTTGGGTGAATGGTGGGAAGCGATCGACCGCCATCCGGTGATCCCGGTCGCAACCATCTTGTGGCCGCCCGAGAAGCCGCCATAGGGGTTCCCCGAACAGTGGCCGATGACGATCGCGACGTCTGCATTGGCAACGAGCGGGTTGCACTCGACGATGTTGCCCCAGGCATCGGTACCCAGCCGCACCAGCTTTGGGTCTTCGGCGTCGTGGTTGACGAGCCGCCGGGGCCAGAACTCGTCGACGATCTTGTCGCCGAGGTAGTCCCGCCACTCCTCGACCGTGTTCTTGCGATGCAGACCGATCGCGCAGACCAGCGTGATGTTCTCGAGCTTGGCGCCGCCCTTGAGCAGTTCCTCGATCACGAGCGGGATCGAGACCTTGCGGTGCGCCAGTGCATGGCTCCCGCCCTTCACGCGGTCCGGGAACGAAATGACGATCTTCTTGTCAGGCCCGGCGAGCTCGGAAAGCGGCGGCATGTCCCCAGGGTTCGCGAGCGCCTGCCTTGTGGCCTCGACGGGATCGATCTTTGGCGGGTCGATATAGGTCTTCCCGTAGCGGACGATGGTTGCCGTGTCGGGGAGTGAAACAGCCATACGGCCGTCGCCGTAGTCCAGCTCGATGTCCTGCATAGGCCTGCTCCCATGAAACTAGTTGCAAGGACGATGGCACAGCAGGCGACGCAAATCCAGAACGGTTGACGTTTTCCCGACGCAGGGCGTAGGCTAGCGGCTGCAACATGTTTCAGGCGCGATGCGTAGCAGGCAGTTGAACATGCGCGAGGTCGCCCGGCGCGCCGAAGTCTCAGCAGCCTCGGTCTCGCGGGCGCTGCGCCGTCCCGCGACCGTCTCGGAAGACACCCTGCGCCGGGTCAACGGCGCGGTCGCGGAGCTCGGTTACATCTACAACGCTGCCGCTGCGGACGTATCGGCGGGCCGCTCCACGGTCATCGGCGTGCTGGTGCCCAGCGTCTCGAACGGCCTCTTCGGAGGAACCCTGCACGGCATCCAGGATGTGGCGATGACGGCCGGCTTCTCGCTCATGCAGGGGATCACCCACTACGACGAAGCCATCGAGTCGCGGCTGCTCGACTCGCTCCTGCAGCGGCGCGTCCGCGGCCTCATCCTCACCGGACTCACCTTGCCGCAGGAGGAGCGCGTCGAAAAACTCGCGCGCGAGACCGGGCTGCGGGTCGTCGTCGTCTGGGAGAAGCCCCGGCCGGGCAGCGTCGGCTACGTGGGAATCGACAACCGCGCAGCTGCAGCCAAAGCGGTTAACCACCTGATTTCGCTGGGACACAGGCGCATAGGAATTATCGTCGGCCCCTACGCCCTCACCCGCCGCACACGGCACCGGCTCGAGGGTTACAGGGGCGCTTTGGAGGCAGCAGGCCTCGGTTTTGATCCGGGGCTGGTCATCGAACGCAACCCAGAGCCGGTGGAGGGGCGGGAGGCAATGGAGCGCTTACTCGAACTGCCTCGACCACCATCTGCGGTTTTCGCGGCGTCGGATCTGCTGGCGATAGGTGCATTGCGCGCCGTACATGCCGCCGGGCTCTCGATCCCAGACGATGTGTCTATCGCCGGTTTCGACGATATCGACCTAGCGGCCTACCAGGAGCCACCACTGACGACGGTGCGAATCGACGGGTACGAGATCGGACGTCTCGCCGCACAAGCGCTGATCGCCGCTGGCGATCAGTCGCCGCGCCACTACTGCCTCGATACCGACCTCGTGATCCGCAGCAGCACCGGCCCGGTGGGGGGAGCGCGTCGATGACCGCACTACGTGAAATGGTGCCCGAAGCGCTGGCGGTCGCCCTAAATGCGCATAAAAGCCTGGCCATCGCGGTGAGTGGTGGCGTCGACAGTATCACTCTGGCACATGCGGCCCATCTCGTGCGCACATGGCCCACGACCGTCTGTCACGCCGTTTCTCCCGCCGTGCCCACCGATGCCACGGCGCGGGTCGAAAGGCATGCCAGGGCCTCAGGATGGAGTTTGGTCGTGCTTGATGCCTGCGAGTTCGCAGATCCAAATTACCTCCGTAATCCAGTCAATCGTTGCTATTTCTGCAAGTCTAACCTCTACGAACGGATCGGCAGCGCCGTGGGCGGTCGGATCGCCTCGGGTGCAAACCTGGACGATCTCGGTGACTACAGGCCTGGTCTCAATGCGGCCGCCGAGCGAAAAGTTGTCCATCCGCTTATCGAGGCTGGGATGGACAAGGCGGCAACACGGGCATTGGCGCGGAGCCTGCAGCTCGACGACGTTGCCGAGCTGCCCGCTCAGCCCTGTCTCGCGAGCCGCATTGAAACCGGACTGCTGGTGAGGCCGGAGGATCTGTCTTTCGTAGCCGAGATGGAGGCAGCGCTCTCGCCGCTCGTCGGCCTCGACGGTCTGCGGTGCCGCATCACGGCAGCGGGGGTGCGGGTCGAGTTCGATCTTGAGCGTGCTCGACGCGATGGATCCTACAACGCAGCGCACGCTGTTGCGCTTGAGCGGTGCGCCAGATCCGGTCGCAGCCTTCACTCCATTGCTTCCTATCGGCGTGGCTCGGCCTTCCTTCATGATGCCTGATCTTCCTCTCGACGTGCGCTTCGACTGGGATCGTGCCGAGCGCACGGGCGTGCCGGAAGTGGTGTTCTGCGAAGGCAAACCACTCCCTACGCTGCTGCGTATCCTCGAGCAGGCGGATGGCCGAGGGCAAGCTCTGTTGCTGACACGTCTCGCTCCGGATATCGCTGGCGCGCTCAGTGCTGCGGCCGTTCTCTCGCTCGATTACGATGAACTGTCGCGCACCGCCTTCCTGGGCGCTGTTCCATCGCCCATCCTCGCGGATGCCGTCGCGGTCGTGTGCGCCGGCAGCAGTGACCTGCGCGTGGCGCACGAAGCCGCACGGACGTTACGGTTCCTGGGCGCCCCCGGGCCGGTCTATGCCGATGTGGGCGTCGCCGGCCTCTGGCGTTTGCTAGCTGTCGCCGAGCCACTGCGGCGATATCGCGTGATCATCGCGGTTGCCGGAATGGAAGGCGCCTTGTTCAGCGTCGTTGCCGGGTTGGTGCCGGGCATCGTCATCGCGGTGCCAAGCTCGGTCGGGTACGGGGTGGGCGAAGGCGGTCGCGCAGCGCTGTCTTCAGCGCTTTCGAGCTGCGCGCCTGGAGTGCTAACTGTCAATATCGACAACGGTTTTGGCGCCGCCGCCGCTGCCGTCAAGATCCTCACTTCGGCGGGGAGCGGAGGAGCCGCAGGTTTTTGGGATGGCACATCCGTCGCGTGAGTAACGAGGGGCCGGCGAGAGAATTCTTCATCGGGAACTCGGGAAGCTCTGGGCGGAGAAACGAGCGAACATCGGTCCGCTCTCTCGCCTTGGCGTTCCTAGCGGTAATGCAACTACACCACGCGGGTTGGACAACATCCGTCATCTATTCGGCAACAAAGCCGAAGATCCGAGCCCCCGGCTTCCAAGTAGCGAAATATGGCTGCGACCCGTTCGGCACCTCGCTTGACATCGCCCACATCGAAGCCGCACGGGAAGGGTTAGGGCCTGATGGAATCCTCCTCGTCGATACTGGCCACATCTTCGGCGAAGATGTCGAAATCGCTGCGGCCGTCTGCCGGCCATGGATCGCAACAACTCACGTTCTCCGAGGAGCGGTTCCACGGCACTGCCTATACCGCCCGCGCTGCACTTGGCTCGCGCTCGCCGAAAGTTAGAATTGCCGCAGCGAGGCGCCGCACAACCGGCACATGGTTGAGCACCTCGTCGATATTGCTTAATACCGCGTGACTCCAGTATTCAGACCAAGGCCTGAGGTTGTCCGGACCTTGGTCTATTACCCGGGTGGTGGCGCAGAAGGCAGCGTACAGGTGCTGTGGGGTGGCGAGCGTGCATTGGTAGCACGCCGTCACCTGGCTCGAGTTCAGGAGGGACCGTCGTTGCGGCGAGCGCTGCCTAGGAGACGAACTCGTCGACGATGGGTGGGAACAGCCGCCGATAGGCGTCGGCGTCGGTTATCATCGGCTGGGCCGGAGTTGCGGCTGCCCCAGATGCGACGCCCGATTGTGGGTGCGTGTAGCGGAAAAAGAGGCGATCTCGCGCGATCTGGCGCGATCCTCGTGAACCTACGACTCTTGCTGGAGAGTGGCCTTGCGGCGAACCGGGGAGCGCCGAGGTGGGGCAACGGGGGGAATCCGCTCCGCTTCCTCCTGTTCATGCGGCCGATACCCGAGTTGAGCCGAAATGGCTTCGGCATAGTGCATCACGAGGTCCGAAAACGCCTCGATGCGTTCGGGCGTGAACCGCCGCGCCGGCCCGCTGACGCTGATGGCGGCTAAAACCCTTCCGGAAGCGTTCCGGATCGGGGCACCCACGCACTTGGTTCCGGGCGTCAGTTCCTCATTGTCCAAAGCGTACCCGTTGGCGCGGATGGATTCCAGTTCGGCCAGCAGCACCTGAGGATCGGTAATGGTATTTGGCGATATCCGTCGAAGTCCAAGCGACAGGAACTTGTCGATGGCGGCCTGCGGCTGAAATGCCAGCGCCGCCTTTCCGGAAGAGGTTGCGTGGGCAGGCGAGGACTCGAGGACAAAGAGCGTATTGACGCGCTTGCCTTCCGGATCGGTCCGATTGATTACGGTTGAGTGGATACCGTCAAACACCCATAGCTGGACGATTTCGCCGCTGACGCGTGTCAGAGACTCGACGCTGCTCTGAGCTTCCCGGTGGAGGTCCATGTTGGCGAGCACCGTCGTCCCGAGCTCGAACAGTTTCATGCCCAACCGGTACTGATCGCGCTGGCGCTCCTGCTCCATCAGACCCACGTCGCGCATGGTCCTGATGATCCGATGCGCAGTGCCCCTTGGCATGTTGGTGCGCTTGGCGATCTCGGCAACGGAAAGCTTCCGCTCGAGGCTCGAAAAACAATCGAGTATCGACATCATCTTGACGATGCTTTTGAGATTGTCCTGACTCATCGGGCGGACGCTGCCCTTACGCCGGCTGCTTCCATGCAGTTGTCGGAAAAGGTGAAGGAGCAGGGTGAGTGGAACGAGCGCAGCGCCATCCACGCAATCCGCGCGATCGCGCTACAAGGCAAAACTCCGCTAATTCGCGTGGTGTCGAACACCTATTCCGAGATCGGCCGCGCGCTCGACATAGGGGCGCTCGGAGTCGCGGTTCCGCTCGTCAACAACGCTGCGGAGGCA
>JAEZBF010000288.1 GCA_023427545.1 Pseudomonadota bacterium | reverse complement strand
TGAGATTGGCTGGCGCAAAGCGAAATGTCCAATGCGCCGCGCTGTGGCCAAGCGACGGCGGCTGGGCCGGCGAACCGCCGGGTGCCACCAGCTTCGGCTCGACCCGAGCTGCCGAGTAGGTGTGCCGACGGGCCTCAGCCAGGGATCACCATGGTGCCCGGCGCAGGGGCAGGGGGTCGGCAGTGAAGGCCATGCGATCGCAGAGCCGCTGAAGCAGGTCGAAACGGGCCTCGAGTTTGTCGGGCCTGTCCCAAAGGTTCGTCGTTTCAGTGGGATCCTCGGTGAGGTCGTAGAGCTCGCCGCGCTTGTCGCCGTGGCTGACCACCAGCTTCATGGTGTCGGTTCGCAGCATGGTCGCGAATGGCACGTGCGGTTCCCGGTGCCAGGGCATCGCGTTGTAATATTCGCAGTAGACGTCCTCGGTGTCCGTGCGCGTGCCGCCGCCGGTCAGCAGCGGCCAAAGCGACCGGCCCTGCATTCCCGGATAGACTGGGAGACCAGCCGCTTCGAGCAGAGTGGGCGCTAGGTCAATAAGCTCGACCAAACCTTCGATCCGCCGCGCCGGGATATGTCCCGGCCAGGAGACCGCCAGCGGCACGTGCACCGAGGGCTCGTAGAAGAACGGCCCCTTGAGGTACACGCCGTGGTCGCCGAGCAGCTCGCCGTGGTCGGACATGAAGATGACGATCGTGTTGTCGAGCTGGCCGGTGTCCTCCAGCGTCTTGAGCATCCGCCCGACCTGGTCGTCGATCAGATCGCACATCGCAAAGTATGCGGCACGGACCATGCGGTGGTCGCGATCCGACATCTTGTCGTAGGGCAGCCCGGCGTTTCCGCCATAAGCGCCTTCATGGTCGATCGACTGGAACAGCGGCTTGTCGTCGAGCTCGCCCGGCCGGTAGGCCGGTAGCTCGATTTCGTCGAGCCGGTCCATGTAGCGGTCGAGGTATTCGGCCGGCGGATCGAACGGGTGATGCGGGTCGAAGAAGTTTACGGAGAACAGCCAGGGGCGCGCCGCGTCCTTGTGCGCCTCGATGAAGTTCATCGCCTTCTCGGCGCACCAGGTGGTCTGGTGGTTTTCCGCTATGGGCCCGGCCTGCACGTACGCCGAGCCACGGTAGGGCACGGCGCTGTACTCGGCTCCGCGCTCGAGCAGCCAGAGGTTGTACTCGTTGAGCGGCCAGTTGTTCTTGGTCCCATATTGGCCGTGGTGATGCGACCAGTGGAAGGCGGCATAACCGTCGTCGATCCGGCGCTCGGTGACCGGCTGGACCTTGGGATGGCAGGGGGAAAGGTGGAGCTTTCCCGACAATCCGCAGGTGTATCCCGCATCGGCGAGCAGCTTGGTGACCAGCACCTCGTCGGCGGGAATGTCGGCGCCGTTCTGGCGCATGCGCGCGGTACGCGGGTAGCGGCCGGTGAGGAAGCTGCCGCGGCTTGGGGAGCATACCGGGCTCTGGCAATAGGCGTGGGTGAAGTGGGCGCCGCCTTCGAACAGCCGGTCGAGGTTGGGCGTATGGACATGGCGATTGCCGGTGACCCCCAGCGTGTCCCAGCGCTGCTGGTCGGTGCAAATCCACAGGATGTTCGGCTGTGTCACGGGCGTTGTCCTTGAACTCAAGCTTTCACGGCGCCGGAGATGCCTTCGACGAAGTAGCGCTGCACCACGAAGAAGAAGACGATGACCGGCAGGAGAGAGATTGTGGCGGCGGCGGCCATACCCGACCAGTCGGTCTCGTTCGTGCCGACGAAGGCCAGCATGCCGACCGGCAGCGTGCGGAGGTTGGGGGCGCTGAAGGTGAAAACAAGCGGGATCAGGAATGCATTCCACGCCGCAAGGAAGGTCAGTACGCCGACGGTGGCCGTCACTGGCCCGGCAAGTGGCAGCATGATCCGGAAGAAGACCTGGAGGAAGCTCGCGCCGTCGACCACTGCGGCCTCCTCAAGCTCCTTGGGCAGGCCGCGGAAATAGCCGGCGTAGAGCAGGATGGCCGCCGACTGGCCGCTGCCCGCAAGCGCGAGGATGATGCCCCAGGGGCCGTTCATCAGCCCCAGCGCACTGGCGAGATCGACGATGGGGATGATGGTCAGGCCGGCCGGAACCACGAAGGTGGCTCCGAGCAGACCGATGAGGAAGCCCCGGCCTGCGAAGTCGTAGCGGCCGAGCACGTAGCCGGTCAGCGCCGTGTGGACGATGACGAGCGCCACCGTTCCGACGGTCACGATCAGCGTGTTGATCATGTAGCCCTGGAAGCCGGCGGTGATCCAGGCGCGGCTGTAGTTCTGCCAGACCGGAGAGTCCGGCATGAGGTTGAGCCCCTTGGCGAAAATCTCCATCGGCGTCTTGAGTGACGCCGAGAGGAGCCACAGGAAGGGGTAGATCCAGACCAGGCAGAATGCGGCGAGCGCCACGTAGCGGAGCACCATCCAGACGGGGCCTGCCGAGCCGCGGACGCGCCTCATGCGTCGCCCCTCCGCCGCCGCATGCGGGTAACGACGATCAGCTGGACGATCGCGAGGGCAATGAAGCAGACGCCAAAGAAGATGGCGGCGGCCGAGGAATAGCCCAGGCGCGGGATCGAGGAGATGAAGGCATTGCGGTAGACGAAGATGTCGATGACTTCGGTGGCATAGAACGGGCCGCCGCCGGTCAGGGTCAGCATCAGGTCGAAGACGTTGGTGGCCTCGATGACGGTGATCAGCGTGATGATGATGGTGAAGGGGGTCAGCAGCGGCAGGGTGATGTGCCAGAAGCGGTCGAAGGCACCGGCCCCGTCGACCTCGGCCGCCTCCAGCACGTCCTTGGGGATGGTTTGAAGGGCAGCGAGCCAGTAGATCAGCGTGATCCCCAGCCACTTCCACACCCAGACGCCGACGGCGCTGTAGAGCGCAAGCCCCGCCTGCCCGAGGAAATTCATGGGGCGCTCAAGCACGCCCGAATTGAGCAGCACGATGTTGAGCGGGCCACCGGTGGGGTCGAGCACATAGCGCATGACAACGCCGACGATGGCGGCGGTGGTCACCACCGGAAGGAAAATGGCCGTCCGGAACACCCGCACGAACGGGAAGACCTGATTGAGCAGGATGGCGAGGAGCAGCGCCAGCCCGACGCGGAGCGGCACTGCAAAGGCGAGGAAGACGAGCGTGTTGCGGAACGAGTTCCAGAACAGCGGGTCGCGCGTCAGTTCGGTGTAGTTGCCCAGTCCGATGAACGTGCCGGCGCGATCGAAGCCGTTCCAGTCCAGCAGAGAAAACCAGATGCTCGCCCCCACCGGATAGATGGTGAACGCGCCCAGCAGCAGCAGGGTAGGCAGGAGGAAGACGTAGATCCAGCGGTCGCGCCAGATACGCGCCGCAAGGGGGATCCCGCGCAGGTCTGTCGAGGATATCGTCATGGCCTGCGCGGGGGGAGGAACCGTCTAGTACTTGTCGGCAGTGAAGTCTTCGCCGGGGGTCCACGACTCGAACTTCCAGTCGTCGACGGAGACCTTGGCGCCGGTCGCGGCGACGACCTCGATGGCGCGGTTGCGCTCGGCGGTCATCTGATCGGCGTACTGCTGGAGCACCGGCTTGGGATCCGAGAACGCGCCGGAGAACGCACCCTGGATGATCTCGCCGATGCCGGGCGTGACCGGCTTCATCTCCGCATAGACCTTGGCGATCGCCGGATTGCGGATCAGCGGATCGGGCGCAAGGCGGACGTAGTCGGCGTAGCCCGAGACGACCTTCTTGTAGCCCGGGTGCACCTTGGCCTTCTCGACCGCCGAGAGGTCGAGCGGGGGCTGGTCCATGCGCTCGGCGAGCCCGATGTAGTACTCCTCGGTCGTCAGCTGCTGCAGCACGTCGCTCGCGAGCTCGACGTTTGGCGACTGGGCTGACACGAAGAACGTGCCGGTGGTCGGCGAGCGGTTGATGAAAGACTTGCCCTCGGTCGACGCCGGATAGGGGACACGGACCACGTCGATGGCATCGATCACCGACTGGAAGTTGCCGTTGAGCACGCCGCTGTTCCACGGCCCGTCGAAGAACAGCAGCGACTCGCCCGCCGCCCAGCGCGCGCGGCCCTGACGGGCGTCGAGCGAGGACGAGGCGGGGTGGAGCGAGCCATCCTGCTGGAAGCCGAGCAGGAAATTCAGCGCATCGACATAGGGCTGGGTCGCGTATGCATATTCGCCCGTCCGCCAGTCGACCTGGCCCGGTGCACCGGCGGCCATCGCGAGATCGTTCAGATGGGCAGCCATGCGGTCGACGAACTGGAGCGGCAGGATGAGGCCGTACTTGCCGTCCTTGGTCGCCGCGAGCGCTGCGGCGCGGGCTTCTTCCCAGGTCTGCGGGCCGGCGGCTGCGTCGGCGCCGGTCGCGGCAAAGCCGTCCTTGAAGTACCACAGCGACGTCGACGTCTGCCGGAACGAGAAGATCGGGAAGCTGTAGATCTTGCCCCCGAACGTGGTGAAGCCTTCCGCCAGCACTTCCTTCTGGAACGGCTTGTCGAAGCTGAAGCTGTCGGCAAGTGGCGCGAACCATCCGGCCGCCTGAAGCGAATTCACCTGGTCGGGCGTCGAGTTGGGTACGTTGAAGACGTCGGGCATCTGGTTGCTGCGGTTGGCGAGCTGCAGCGCCTGCATCATGTCCGAGGGGTTCATCCCGGTGTATTCAACCTTGCCGGGATGGCTGGCCGCGTACGCCGCCCAGATCTTTTCATGCAGCGGGATCAGCGGCTGGAAGATGTCCCACCACTTGATGGTCTTTGCCTCCTGCGCGAAGACCGGCAGCGGCAGTGCCGCGGCGGCGCCAAGTGCGGCGGCGCCCTTCATCAGGCTGCGCCGGCTGAGACCGCGCGCGTAGAATTGCTCGACGTCGTTCATCGAAGATCCTCCCTATCTGCGCGGCGTGCTCCGCCGGCCTCCGCTGCGCCTGTTGCGCGCAGCCGCGGTGCTTGAATGCACCATGCGCCAACGCTACTAGTGATATATAACTGGCGCAAGAGGGTCGGTTATTTATAACCTGGGAACGGGCGCCACGGCCGATGACCAAGCTCAAGACCGAAAAGGCGAGTGCCCGGCCCACCATGGTCGACATCGCCAAGCTTGCCGGCGTCAGCCAGGCGACGGTCAGCATGGTGCTCAACAATACCGGCGGCACCAGGGTCACGGAAAAAACGCGCAAGCTGGTGCGCGATGCCGCCGACAGGCTCGGCTATCGGGTCTGGCTTCGCTCCCCCGTCGGCGGGGGCAGCCTGCAGGCCATCGGCTTCGTCATCGACGACAGCACCAGCAACCCGATCGTCAACCAGGCGATCGATGCGGCACGGCAACTGGCGTGGGAGAACGGTGCGGTGCTGGTGGTCCTGCCCACCCAGGGCGACGAACGCCTGCGCGCAGCTGCGCTCGAATTGCTGTTCGTGCATCGCGTCGTCGGCGTGATCTTTGCCGCGCACTTCACGCGTGAGTACGCGCTGCCCCAGAAGATGCACGCAGTGCCCACCGTGCTCATCAACTGCTTCAGCAAGAGCGATGCCGCTCCCGCGGTGCTGCCCGCGCATGCCCAGGGTGCCGAGACGGCGGTGAGCCATCTGATCGAGAAGGGGCACCGGCGCATCGGCTTTATCAACGGCGAGAGCTGGATGGTGGCGAGCAAGGACCGGCTGCGTGGCTACAAGCGCGCGCTCAAGCACGCGGGCATTCCCTACGATCCGGCGCTGGTCAAATCGGGCAACTGGCTGCTCTCGGGCGGCGAGACCGGCACCAGGGCCCTCCTCGAACTTGCCGACCGGCCCACGGCTATCTTCTGCGCGTCCGACAAGATGGCGATCGGCTGCTACGAGGCGGCCAAGGAAGTCGGCCTTGTGATCCCCAAGGACCTCTCGGTCGTGGGGTTCGACGACGATCCCACGGCGGCCCACCTCGATCCGCCGCTCACCACGGTGCTCGTGCCGCATGAAGACATGGGGCGGCGGGCCGTGACGCACCTTTATGCCAAGCGATCGCGGACCGACCGCACGCAGGCGATCACCGGCCGCCTGCAGATCGAATGCCCCCTCGTCGAGCGCGGATCCGTGGCGGGGCCACGCGCGACCGCTGGGCGGCGGGTGCGTCTGGTCTCATAGCTGTTGTCGATCGAAGTAGCGCGGTCGCCCCGCCGTTCGTAGGGTTGATCGCCTTCAAGCCGCGGTCTAAGTCTTTGCGGCTAAACTGCTGCGGCGGCCATGAGGCCCCCTGCGCGGCAGTTTCTTGGGAGGATTCAATCATGAAGAAATCGCTCGTTCTGAGCGCCCTCGTGCTCGCGCTGGTTTCGACCACCGCCTATGCCGATACCTCGGGCAAGAGGATCGCCTTCTCCAACAACTACGCTGGCAATTCCTGGCGGCAGGCGATGCTCAACAGCTACGACGTCGTGACCAAGAAGGCAGTCGCCGACGGGGTCGTGGCGGCGGCCGACGTGTTACCCACCGCCGCTCAGGAAGTGCCCACCCAGGCAGCCCAGATCCAGAACCTGATCCTGCAGGGCTATGACGCCATCGTCATCAACGCCGCTTCGCCCGACGCGCTCAACGGCGCGGTCAAGCAGGCCTGCGATGCCGGCATCGTCGTCGTCTCGTTCGACGGCATCGTGACCGAGCCCTGCGCCTACCGCGTCGTCGTCGACTTCGAGGACATGGGGCGCCAGGAAGTCGAGCAGATGGCGAAGTTCCAGCCCCAGGGCGGGAACCTGCTCGAGATCCGCGGCCTCGCCGGTACCTCGATCGACGAGGCCATCCACAAGGGCATCGTGGAAGGCGTCGAGAAGCATCCCGAGTTCAAGATCGTCAACTCGGTGACCGGCAACTGGGACCAGACGACGGCGCAGAAGGCCGTCGCCACGGTGCTTCCCTCGCTGCCCGACATCGTCGGCGTCGTCACCCAGGGCGGCGACGGCTACGGCACGGCGCAGGCCTTCGCTGCGGCGGGCAAGCCGCGCCCGACCATCATCATGGGCAACCGGCAGGACGAGTTGCAGTGGTGGAAGGAGCAGAAGGAGAAGGACGGCTACAAGACCTGGTCGGCCTCCATCGCGCCGGGTGTCTCGACGCTCGCCTTCTGGGTCGCCCAGCAGGTGCTCGACGGCCGCACCGACGTGCCGCACGACCTTCTGGTGCCGTACCTCGCCTTCACCCAGGACGATTTCGAGGCGGCCCTGCCGAACATCGAGGTCGGCGGCGTGGCGAGCGCCGAGTACACGCAGGAAGACGCGGTCAAGGCCATCGAGGCCAACATCAAGAAATGATCGTGGA
>JAEZBF010000278.1 GCA_023427545.1 Pseudomonadota bacterium | reverse complement strand
CGCGATTTGCGCAGTTCTCGGCCGGGCATGCCGAGCAGGCGGATGATTTCCTGTCGTCGCACCCCTCGACGCCGGACCGCATCCAGAAGGCGACCGAGGCGGCGCGGACCTTCTTCGGCGCGCCGGGGCTGGGGGATACCGACCGGGACGGCTACATGGCCGGGATCGATGGCCTAATGTTCGGCGACAATCCCGCGCAGGGCGCGATCGTTGGCCGCCGCTTCGTGCAACCGGCGCAGAAGTTCACCTTCACGGTGCCCGAAGGCTACACGCTGCAGAACTCCAAGGCGGCGGTGGTTGGCGTCGCGGGTGACGGCGAGGCGGTGCGCTTCGACTCGGCGGAAGTGGCGCCCAGCATGTCGCTGGAAGACTACCTGCGCTCGGGCTGGATCGCTGGGCTCCGGCCCGACACCGTCAAGCGGGTGAGTTACAACGGCGTCGAGATGGCGACGGGTATCGCGGCAACCGACCAGTGGAGTTTCCGCGTTTCGGTGCTGCGCTACGGCAACCGGGTCTATCGCTTCATCTTCGCCGCGCGGTCCGACAGCCCGCGCTTCGCACAAGGGGCGGAGGCGACGCTCAGGAGCTTCCGGCAGACCACCAGCAAGGATTTGGCGCTGATCCGCAGCATCGTCATCAAGGTGGTGACGGCACGCGGCGGCGATACGGCGGATTCGCTGGCGCGGCAGATGAGCGGACTGACCCGCGGCGCCGAGCTGTTCTACATCCTCAACAACCTCAAGCCGGGCGATCCGGTGAGTGCGGGGACGAAGTACAAGGTGGTGGTGCTGAAGTAGCAGCGGTGCCACGCCCTGGCGGTTTGTGGCTCGACAAGGTCGCCATGAGGGGCTCACCATGAGGGCTACTGGACGGCACTGGGTGGTGGGACGCAAAGAAAAGGGCCGGTTTGCACCGGCCCTTCGTTGTTCCTGCGATGATGCCGCGCCTTAGGCGGCGGCTTCCTCGGCGTCGGGTTCCGTCTTGGGACCGCGGCGCGGGCTCTTCTGCAGGTTCTTCTCGATCAGCTGCACGGCTTCCGTGAGCGTGAGCTTGTTAACCGCACCGATCTCGCGGCTCATCCGGTCCATCGCCTGCTCGAAGAGCTGGCGCTCGGAATAAGACTGCTCGGGCTGGTCCTCGGAGCGATAGAGGTCGCGCACGACCTCAGAGATCGCGATGAGGTCGCCGGAATTGATCTTGGCCTCGTATTCCTGTGCGCGGCGGCTCCACATCGTGCGCTTGATGCGCGCGCGGCCGGTGACGGTGTCGAGCGCCTTCTTGACGAGATCCTCTTCGGCGAGCTTGCGCATGCCGACAGACTTGATCTTCGAGACCGGGACGCGCAGGGTCAGCTTGTCCTGTTCGAACGAGATGACAAAGAGCTCGAGGCTCAGGCCCGCGACCTCCTGCTCTTCGATCGAAACGATCATGCCGACGCCATGCGCCGGATAGACCACGTATTCGCCGGTCTTGAATCCAAGCCGCTGCGTCGTCTTCTTGGCTGCCATTGATGACTCCTGTTGACGCCACCGATGGACGGTGCTCTCGCGGGAAGCCCGTCCATTCCATACTTGCTCTGTTTGCCCTCGCGTTTTAGGCAAGGGATGCAGCAACACCGTCGCGACAGGCCGGATCCGCGGGACCGGCAATCGCGCCAATGTCTGATTATAGCTTAGAAAGAGGGCTGCCGAAGGGCAGGCGCTGGCTGACGGGAGTGCTGCATTGGTCCAAAGACCATAGCACAATTTTCCAGCGAAATCAAAAGCCGCGAATCGCGGTCGTTAATTCAGCGTTCGCCGGTGATTACACCGACGCCGCAGAACGGCCCAAGATGGGTCAGTCGCCCTGTCCCGGAGCCTCGGAGAAATACTTCTCGAGCTTGCCGGGGACGCCGTCGAACTCCTTGGCGTCGGGCGGCGCGTCGCGCTTTTCCGTGATGTTGGGCCAGAGCGAAGCGTATTTGGTATTGAGTTCAAGCCATTGCTCGAGCCCGCTCTCTGTATCGGGCTTAATCGCCTCGGCAGGGCACTCAGGCTCGCACACGCCGCAATCAATGCACTCGTCGGGATGGATGACGAGCATGTTCTCGCCCTCGTAGAAGCAGTCCACCGGACAGACTTCGACGCAGTCCATGTATTTGCACTTAATGCAGTTGTCGGTGACGATGTAGGTCATGGCGCGGGCCTTGCTCAAATTGCCGAGAGCAGTGGCGGGGCAGGAGTAACGGCTGCGGTGCTAACGCGTTTCACCCAGTGCCGCAAGGGTGAGCGGGAGCAGCCGATTGCGGCCGATCGGCGCGCCGGGGAAGGCAGTTTCAGACGATGCCGAGCAGGAGCGCGAGCGCACGGTCGATCCGTATCATGTTTTGATCGTCCAGGCGGCCGATGACACCGCCGATGCGGCCGCGCGGGACGGCGGTGATCTTGTCAACCATCACCTGCGACGCCCGGCGGAGCCCGTTGGTGGGCGCTGGGTCGACAAGAATCCTGAGAGACGGCTGTTCCGCCTGAAGGTCGCTAGTGAAGGGGCAGACCACAACCGACGGAAGTTCAGCAGCGGCGTCGGATTGGACAACGAGACCGGGGCGCGGTTTGCCGTAGTCGCCGGCGAGGGTGACGGTCACGACATCGCCGCGACGCATCAGGTCTCTTTCGGCGGATCGTAGTCAGGAATGTCGTCAGTGCCACGCGGCCAATCGGAGGCTTCGAACCAGGCTTCGGCCACCGCTTGCGCCTCCGGGTTTGTGCGCTCGTGCTCCGCAATCGCTCGGCACTGGCGATCGTACTCGATGGCGAACGTGGGGTCGCTGGTGTCGGGAACCCAGATCGTCCGGGCTACAAAGCCGGCTTCACGCATGCGGTTGCGATAGGCGGCGACGCGCCTTGCGGTGGGGGATTGCCGCTTTTTGACTGGTGTGCTCATGCGTTACATGTAACGCACGGCGGCTGCTCTTTCAATCGTCGTCATCGTTGGCCGTGAGGCGATCGGTATCGCGGCGCTCCTTCTTGGTGGGGCGGCCGGCACCGGGCTCGCGGGCTGCCAAGGGTACCGGGCGCGCATCGCGCGGCAGGGGCGGTGGCGAGAGGTCCTCGTAGAGCGTCGCTGCCTCAGGCGCCGGGCCGCGGCGGCTGCCGGCATCTCGGATGCGCCAGACGAGCAGGCGGTGATTGATCGTCATCGTCAGGACGTCGCCTGGGCCAACGCGGGCGTCGCTCGCGAGCGTTCGTTCCGAGTTGATGCGGACCGCGCCGGTCTCGATCAGCTTCTGGGCAAGGGTGCGGGATTTCACCGCGCGGCTGAAGAATAGCCACTTGTCGAGCCGCTGGCGGGCAGCCGGTGCGGCGGGCTCAGCCATGGGCGCGGTCAGTCACTCGGACTTGGGATTGCGCAAAGCCAGCAGCGCCGCCCAGGGCGAATCGGGATCGAGCGCCGGCTCGCGCCGTTCGCGCTGCGGCCGCGGATCGTTGCGGCGAGTGTCGGGCTTGCCGGAGGGGCCTTGCGGCTTGCCGCCGAACGCGCGCTCCTCGCGCGGACGATCGCCGCCGCCGTTGCGGCGTGGCGGACGGCCATTATCGCGGCCAGTGCCCGGAGCGGATGCGCCATCCGCGCCGTCGGACTTGCGGTCGAAGCGGCGGGGCCGCTGGCGAATTTCGGGGGCAGGGTCGCCGCCGGGCATGGCTGCGGTCGCCGGGGTCCGCTGGTCGCGGCGCGGCGCGCGGCGATTGCCTTCGGGGCGACGGCCGCCGGGAAACCAGACTTCGTCGAACTGGGGCTCGACGGGCTCAGCAGGCTCAGCAGTCGCGGCATCCACAGGTGCGGTGTCGGCGGGAGTGGCGCTGGCTTCACCTTCCGGCGCGGCGCTTCCGAGGTCTGCGGTAGCTTCGGCAACATGCGGCGCTTCGATTTCGGCAACCGCTGGGGCAGGTTCGGAGCCGCCCTCTACCGCTGCGGTGGCGGCGGCGTCGGAGGTCTGCTCAGCCGGTATATCCGCCTCCGGCCCAGCTGCGGTTTCGAGGGGCGCAGGCGCGGCCTTGGGCGTACGGCGCACGCGATAGCCCAGCGAGTTGAGAATAGAGGCGAAATCCTCGCCGGCACAGCCGAGCAGCGAGGTCATCTCGACCGTGACGCGGAAGCCGTTGCCATCCGCGGCGCCGGCCGGCAGCTCCCCCTGATGGGTCTTTGCGTCGAGGGCGATCAGCGGCCGGATGATGTCGGCGAGGCGCTCGAGGATGTCGACGCGCACCGCGCGCTTGCCCGCAACCTTGAACCCGGCGACCTCATAGAGCCGGGGGTTCACCGCCGGATCGATCTCGAAGGAGGTGCGGCCGGAGAGCACGATCTGGGGCAGGTCGGTAACGCCCGGCTGGCGCACGCCGCCGTTCTTGAGGGCGGAGAGAATAATCGCCAGCTCGCGCGGCGCGGGCTTGAGGCTCTGCGGCACATAGATGTGGTAGGCGCCGAACTTGACGCCCAGCTTGCGCAGCTTGGCGCGGACGTCCTGGTCGAGCGCCTTGACCTCTTCGGCGATGGCGGAACGGGGCAACAGGCCCAAGCTTTCGTAAAGCCGGTAGGCGATGCCGCGGGCGGCGCCCTCGAGGTCCGGCGGCTCGGCGAGCGCGATCACCGTCTCGAGCTGGGTGTTGATGAGGTGGCGCAGCCAAAGATTGAGCCGCTCCTGCACCCGCTCAAGCTCGGGGCCGTTGAGGCTCTCGTCGGCGAGCAAGGTGAGGCGGGGGGCCAGCAGCGTGTCGCCGTCGGCAAGCGCTGCGACGATCTCGCCACGCCAGCGCACGAAGCCGTCGGTTGCGAGCACGAACTCTTCGTTGGGGGCGCCGGCGAGGCGCTCCGCGCGGTGCTTGATCTGGGGCGCCACGGCCTGGCTCGCTGCGGCGCGCAGGCCCTTGGCATCGGCTTCGCCTTCGGAAGGCGCGAGGGTGAAGCGGAATCCCTCGATGGTGCCGATGAGGTGGCCTTCGAGGCTGACCTCGCCACGCTCGTTGATCTCGGGGCTGACCATCAGGCTATCTCTCAAATGGCGGATCAGGACGCTGGTGCGACGATCGACGAAGCGCTGCGTCAGGCGTTCATGCAGGGCATCGGACAGGCGGTCCTCGATGTCGCGCGTGTTTTCGCGCCATTGCGCCGGGTCTGCAAGCCAGTTCCTGCGGTTGGCAACGAACGTCCAGGTACGGATCTGTCGGATGCGGTTGCTGAGCGTGTCGATATCGCCCGATGTATTGTCGCAGAAGCGCACCTGCTCGGCAATCCAGTCGGCATCCACGTGGCCGCGGCGCCGGAGGTCCGAGTAGACCCTCGTGATGATCTCGCCGTGCTGCGCGGGAGAGATGTCGCGGTAGTCGGGGATTTGGCAGCATTCCCAGAGCAGGCGCACCGCCTCCTCGCTGGTTGCGAGGCCGCCGGCCTCGTTGCGGGCGAGGAACTCGAGCGCGATCTGGTCGGTGGCGACCGGCACCCGGGTGAGGGCGCGGTGGACCGGGGCGGCATCGAGGCTGCCGCGGAGCGCGTCGAGGGAGGAGAAGTCGAGCTCGGCATTGCGCCATTGCAGCACACGGACGGGCGCGAAATCGTGGCTCTCGAGGCGCTGGATGAGCTCTTCGTCGAACTGGGCGGCATGCCCGGTGACCCCGAAGGTGCCGTTGCGCGTGTGCCGCCCGGCGCGGCCAGCGATTTGGCCGAACTCGGCCGGCGTCAGCGGCCGGGTCTGGTGGCCGTCGAACTTGGTGTCATCGGCGAAGGCGACGTGGTGGACGTCGAGGTTGAGGCCCATGCCGATAGCGTCGGTCGCAACGAGGAAGTCGACGTCGCCGTTCTGGTAGAGCTCGACCTGGGCATTGCGGGTCCGCGGGGAGAGCGCGCCCATCACCACGGCCGCGCCGCCGCGCTCGCGGCGGATGAGCTCGGCGATGGCGTAGACCTGGCTTGCCGAAAAGGCGACGATTGCGGTGCGGTGCGGCTGGCGCGAGATTTTCCTGCTGCCGGCGTAGGTCAGCTCCGAAAGCCGCGGGCGGTGGACGATCTCGGCGTTCGGCAGCAGGTTGCGGATCACCGGCACCATGGTGCCAGCGCCGAGGAGCAGGGTCTCGCTGCGGCCCCGCGCGGTGAGGATGCGGTTGGTGAAGACGTGGCCGCGCTCGAAATCGGTAGCGACCTGGATCTCGTCGATCGCGACGCAATCGACGGGGATGTCGACCGGCATGGCCTCGACGGTCGCCACCCAATAGCGCGGCTTGGGCGGCAGGATGCGTTCTTCGCCGGTGATCAGCGCGACGGCCTGGGTGCCGACACGCTCGGAAACCCGAGCGTAGACCTCGCGTGCAAGCAGGCGCAGGGGCAGCCCGATCATGCCGCTCGGGTGAGCCAGCATGCGGTCTATCGCGAACCAGGTCTTTCCGGTGTTTGTTGGCCCCAGGATCGCCTTTAGCGAACTGCCGGGCGCGGTATCGGTCATACGCGCAGAAATGGGGACAAAAGCTTGGTCTGCAACCTGTCCCGCATTGGCACGCGTTTCGCAACAACAAATGACGTGTGTTTAACGAGGCGCACGAACGGTGAACAAAGGCGGCCCGAATCGGCGCGACTCAGCGAGTCCGGGTTCGTTCTCCACAGGATGTAGCGGTGCGATGCGCGGGAATCACCCAAGTGCTTATCATGCAAGAGGAAAACGGCTGCGCCGGAGGCGTGGACTGCTTCAACTTCATTGCCAAAGCGTGAATTCACGCGCGAATCGGCCAAATGCGAACGAAGGGTGAGTTTGGCATCGGCTAGATTTCTGCAGCCATTAAGGATTCACCCCGCGATCTTTGGGCTACTCGCCTGTCCGCGTTAGCAAAATAGTGGTTGACGTACTGGAGTGGGACATCGCGCTCGGCGCCATGCGCCGGGGCCACCCTCGCACAAATTCAACCGGGACTGAAATCTCAGGTGGGTCTCGCCGGGCGCGTTAGCCGGCTAGTTCGAAGTCAAGTAAGCACTATGGGTTTGCGCGTGAGCCCCGACGTATTCGGGCATGCCGCACGAGGCGAGCAGCGCCAGCAGCAGGGCAGCGAACCGCTTCATCGGCCTCCTCCCGCGCCAGGGGGGCTCAGCTGCTCATGGCAGTGAGCACCATCGACAGGTCGCCCACGCTGGTCGCGATCACGCCGCGATAGGGGATCACGTAGCCGGTCGACCCCAGCGGGGCATACCAGATCAAGATACGGTCGCTCTTGGACAGGAAAGACGTCATTTCGGACGTGGTAAAATGTCCGGAAACGGGGATGTAGCGGATTTTGCAGAGCACGACCGGGCCCTGGTAGCCGGTGCGGGGCGAGGTCGCGACATCGTCGGCGGCAAAGCGCATCTGGATGTCGAAGCGCTCAAGGCCGGTGAAAATCTGCATCTTGCGCTGGCAGACGGACTGATCCAGCGCTTTTGCGCGCAGGATGAAGGCGGCAATCATGTCGTTGACGCCGTGCAGGTGCTTCCGCTCGATCGCCACGCGGTCGATGTTGTTGATGACCGGAGGATGGATGACGAAGGTGGTTACGTCGCCGCGGGTGTACTCGACGCGGACGCGGAAATCCTCGCCGCCGGCCCGGGTGAGCAGGGCGAACTTCTCGGAGTCGATGCTGTCGGCATCGATCCGGCCGGCCGACTGCATGCTGGCGCTGCCCCGCGCCACCAGCTGGCCAAGGCCGGCAATGTCGGCGTTGAGGTCGAGATCGTACCGGCGGCCATCATCGTTCAGCTTGACCGCGACCGTTGCGACGTTGGCGCCCGCCAGGCTCACGATATAGCTTGCGGTCGCGGCATTGCCGGCGTGGACTGCGGTTGCCGAAAAGGCGAGTAGGGCGCTCAGCGCGAACGACAGGATGCGGCTGGCCACGAGGCACCTCGAAAGAGAATCGGCCAGGAAACCTGCCTTCTCACCGGCCGCCGTGCAAGGCGCTAACGGCTTGGTGAGACCGCCGAGCTTGACGGAAACGGCCCGTTTCACTATGGAAGCGCCGCAATCAAGAACAGACGACAGCCCGTTGCGGCAGATCCCTGCCGCCGAGGGCCATTTGTGCAAGGACATCGACATGGCACGCCGCTGCGAACTCACCGGTAAGGGCGTTATGACCGGTAACACCGTGAGCCACGCGCTCAACCGCACCCGCCGGCGGTTTCTCCCCAACCTGCTCAACGTGACGCTGATGTCCGAAGCGCTCGGCCGCTCGGTCAAGTTGCGCGTGTCGGCGAATGCGCTGCGCTCCGTCGAGCACCGCGGCGGGCTGGATGCCTTCCTGCTCAAGGCCAGCGACGACGAGCTGAGCACCAATGCCCGCGCCCTGCGCAAGGAAATCCGCGCCGCGCTGGCGTCGTAAGCTGCTTCTGCCGGGCCGCCCGGCTTTCCAGTCTCAAGTACTTCGAAGCGGCTGCCCATGGGGTGGCCGCTTTCGCGTGCGCGCCGTAATCAACCCGGCAGGGCGAATTCGAGCAGCAGGCTGCGTTCCCAGTCGTTGAAATTGTTGTCCGAGACCAGGGTGATGCGGGTCTCGCCGTCGGGGGCGGTGTGGACGGCAAGGCCCTCCATGTTGTCGATGTCGCCGCCGCTCGCCGAGAGCAGGATTTCGCCGTCCATGATGTTGCCGGCGCGAACTTCAGCGGCGGGGACGCGCTTGAGTGCCATCCTGAAGCTGAGGAAGCTGACGCCACGCTCAAGCACGAGCAGGTCACCGTTGGGTAGGAAGGCGCAGTCGGTGGGGTTGACGCCGGGGCTGACGGCAAGGCCGAGCGGACCCTTGTC
>JAEZBF010000221.1 GCA_023427545.1 Pseudomonadota bacterium | reverse complement strand
ACGTCAGGTAGACGGCCATGGTCATGGCGATCACCTCGATGGCGCGGCCTGTCTGGTTGAGAGTGGTGCCGGCGAAGACATTGACGAGTTCGGGGTAGCCGATCGCGGCGCCGAGCGAAGAGTTCTTGGTCAGGTTTAGATATTGGCTGGTGAGGGGCGGCACGATGACCCGCATCGCCTGCGGGATGATCACCAGCCGGAGGCGGTCGCCCTCCTTCAGACCGAGAGATTGAGCGGCTTCGGTCTGTCCGCGGTTCACCGACAGGATGCCTGCGCGGACCGTCTCGCCGATGAAGGCGGCAGTGTAGATGGACAGCCCCCAAGCAACCGCAACGAACTCAGGCGGAAGCTCCAGACCGCCCTTGAAGTTGAACCGGTTGAGCACCGGCGGATCGAAATCGACCCGCGCTCCACTCACCCATCCGACGATCAGGACAAGTCCAAAGACGATCGCGATCGAGGTCAGAAGGACCGGGAAGCGCTTGCCCGTCACTTCGAGGCGGCGGCGGGCCCAGCCGCGGATGACCAGGGCCATCGCAATGCCGATCGCCGCGGCGACATAGACCCAGAAGAACTGCGCGTCGGGAATGGGGCGCGGCACGAACAGGCCGCGCTGGTTGATGTAGGACTCAAAGGGCAGCGCAATCGAGTTGCGCACCGCCGGCATCGCCTTGAGGACGGCGAAGTACCAGAAGAAGAGCTGCAGCAGCAGCGGGATGTTGCGGATCGTCTCGATGTAGACGGTCGCCAGCCGGGCGATGATGAAGTTGGAGGACAAGCGCGCGACGCCGAGCGCGAAGCCCAGCATGGTCGAGAAGACAATGCCGATAACGGCGACCAGCAGCGTGTTGGTCAAGCCGACGAGGAAGGCTTCCCAGTAGAATGAGGTGCGGTCGAACTCGAACAGCGAGAAGCTGATGTCGAATCCGGAGGTCTTCCACAGGAAGTCGAAGCCTGTGGTCTTGTTCTGGGCAGCGAGATTGACGGCTGCGTTCTGGACGATCCATGCAAGAAAGGCGACGACAAGCAGCCCGACGACGAACTGATAGAAGATACCGCGGTAGACGGGATCGTTGAGAAAGAAGCCGCGGCTCGGTGCCGGACGGGCGCTCTCGATGGCTGCCATGCGGGGAGCTGTCCTCTAGCGCGCGTAAGACGGACGGATGGGGGACCGCCAGTGGAAGAACCGGCGCCCCAATCGGGAGCGCCGGTAGCGTTCAGGTCGTCAGCGAATCGGCGGCGAGTACTGGATGCCGCCGTCACGCCACAGCGCATTCAGGCCGCGCGCAAGCCCGATCGGCGTCGACGGGCCGACGTTACGCTCGTAAGATTCACCGTAGTTACCGATGTGCTTGATGATCTGGTACGCCCAGTCCTTCGTCAGGCCCAGCGGGGTGCCGAAGTCGCCTTCGACGCCGAGAAGGCGCTTGATCGCCGGATTGTCGGAGCCGAGCATCTCATCGACGTTCGCCTGCGTGACGCCGAGCTCTTCGGCTTCAAGGAGGGCGAAGTAGGTCCAGCGGGCGATGTTGAACCAGCCATCGTCACCCTGCCGCACGACCGGACCAAGGGGTTCCTTGGAGATGATCTCGGGCAGGATGATGTGGTCGTCGGGGTTCGCGAACTTCGAGCGCTCGGACGCTAGTGCCGAAGAGTCGGTGGTGTAGACGTCGCAGCGGCCGTCCTCGTAGGCCTTCACCACTTCGTTCTGGTCGACGAAAACGACGGTGTTGAATTCCATGTTGTTGGACGCGAAGTAGTCGGCCGCGTTGAGCTCGGTGGTGGTGCCGGACTCAATGCAGATGGCAGCGCCCGACAGTTCCTTGGCCGAGGTGATGTTGTCGGCCTTGCGGACCATGAAGCCCTGGCCGTCATAGAACATCGTTCCGACGAACTTGATGCCCAGCTGGGTGTCGCGGCTCATCGTCCAGGTCGTCGTGCGCGAAAGCACGTCGATCTCACCCGCGCTGAGTGCCGTGAAGCGCTCCTGGCTAGTCAGCGGCGTGTAGCGAACCTTGTTGGGATCGTTGAAGATCGCCGCGGCCATGGCCCGGCAGAAGTCAACTTCCAGGCCCGCCCAGACGTTGTTGGCGTCCGGCGCCGAGAAGCCTTCAACGCCCCCGGTCACGCCGCATTGGATGTAGCCCTTGCCCTTGACCGCATCGAGCGTTGCCGACGTTGTCGTCTGAGCAAACGCCGGTGCGGCTGCGACGCCCATCGCCGCTAGGAGCGCGGCGGTGAGAACAGTTTTCATCATTGGTTTGACCCCGTTTCCTGACCCTGTTTCCCAACCGCTTGTCAGGGCTTCCCCCCGCGGCCGGCGGCACCACCGCCTTTGACGGCGGCAGTGATGCTGCTAAGCATCGAAGCGGCAATTGACGGTTGCGTCAAGGTCTTGGGCGGAACTGTGGCAGCAAACCTGACTGTTTTTTGATCAGCCGACCCTACTGGCTGGATTTTGGGCAGGGGAATACTTGATGACTGACGAGCGCACAGACGGTGCCGTGACACCGTCCGCTGAAACCCTGCTGACCCACGGCGGACGGCGTCCCGAACAACAGTTCGGGTTCGTGAACACTCCGGTTTTCCGCGGTTCGACTGTGCTGTTCCGCTCGCTTGACGAACTCGAGAGCCAGCAGCGGCCGTACGACTATGGACGGCTGGGGACGCCGCTTACCCGTGATGTCGAGGCGGTCGTGAGCGCGCTCGAAGGCGCCGCGGGAACGGTGCTGACGCCTTCGGGCCTGTCGGCAATCTCCACTGCCCTGTTTTCGGTGCTGAACGCCGGCGACGACCTGCTGCTCAGCGACAGCGTATACGATCCGACCCGCCTGTTCGCGACGGAGACGCTGCGCCGGTTCGGCGTCTCGGCCCGGTTCTATGATCCTCGGATCGGCGGCGACATTGCCAACCTGATCCTGCCCAACACCCGCGCGATCTTCGTGGAGTCTCCCGGCTCGCACACGTTCGAGGTGCAGGACCTGCCGGCCATTGCGGCCGTCGCCGGACCGCGGGAGATCGCGGTCATCGCCGACAACTCCTGGGCGACGCCGCTGTTCTACTCACCGCTCAAGCTTGGCGCGGATATTGTGGTCCACGCCGGCACGAAGATGTTCGTGGGCCATTCGGACGCCATGTTCGGCACGATCTCGGCGAACGAGCGCTGGCTGCCCGCGCTACAGCGGACGCATCGCCGGCTAGGGGTCTGCGCTTCGCCGGATGACACCTATCTTGCGGCGCGTGGGCTGAGGACGCTCGCCATCCGGATGAAGGAGCACCACGCCCGTGCGCTCGAGCTCGCCGGCTGGCTGGAGGGTCAGCCCGGCGTGCTGGAGGTGCGGCACCCCGGCCTCGCCAGCCACCCCGACCACGCACTGTTCACGCGCGACTTTCGTGGCGCCGGCAGTCTCTTTTCAGTCCTGCTCCAACCGGCACAGCGGCCGGCTATCTCGGCTTTCCTCGATGGGCTGAGCCTCTTCGGCATGGGCTGGTCGTGGGGCGGATACGAGAGCCTGATCGTGCCCTCCCCCCCGGAGAAATCGCGCACCGCGGTGCCCTGGGAAACCGAAGGTAACCTGTTCCGCATCCATGTTGGCCTGGAGGGGATCGAGGACCTGAAGGCCGACGTGGCAGCCGGCCTGGAGCGCTACCGCGCCGCGCGCTGAAGAGACGTCTGCTTCCGCACCAGCCGTCGCGTGGCGGCGAGCGCGCGCGGCACGATCATGCCGTCCGGAGCGATGCGAAACATCCATCCACGATGGGCGAACGAGTTGCGGACGGCATAGACCGCGAGCGCACCTAACAGCGCTCCGCCGATGACATCGGTCGGGTAGTGCATGCCGACGACGATCCGCGAAAGCCCGATCAGCAGCGCGATAGCCAGAGCGAGGGGGAACCAGCGCGGGCTGAGGAAGCCCACAGCCACCGCGGTGGCGAAGACCGTGGTCGAGTGCCCGGAAGGGAAGCTCTCGTAGGTCCAGCTACCGGCAAAGTGATGGAAATCAAAGCCGCCGACCTGATCGAACAGCACCGGCCTGCCCCGGCCGATCAGCCGCTTGAGAAGGTTCGCGACGAGGCTCGCAAGCCCCACTGCGGCAAAGATGAAGCCGTAGAGCTGGACCATCTCGATCAGGGCAAGCCGTACGTCTCGACGCGGTGCGACACGGGAGAGTGCTGCGCAGACGAGCAACAGCACCAAGGCTGGAATGAGGATCCATCCGGCTTCGCCGAAATCGGTGATGTAGGCAAAGAAGCCGTGGAGCGGCTCGGGCCAGGCCTGGAGGGCCGGCGACCAGGTCAGATCAAGCAGGCCTGCGAGCCGCAGGACCCCGGCCGCGAGCAACACGAACCAGGGCCAGTTGCGATCCGTCAGGCCGAAGGGGTAACGCCGATGAAGGGAGGACATCGGCCAATGCTTTGTGGTTTCGGCCTCCCCGTCAATCGCCTCGCACACTTGCCCTTTGGCCGCCGAACAGGTAACCCGATGGCACTCTGTTCGGGGTATAGCTCAGTCTGGTAGAGCACTGGTTTTGGGAACCAGGGGCCGCAAGTTCAAATCTTGCTACCCCGACCATCTAAAGCAGGGAAACCGCAGTCAACATGGGCGCCCGCATCTTCCGACCTTCGCCGAATGCGATGCAATCCGGCAGAGGCAAGTCGAAACAGTGGGTGCTGGTGTTCGAGCAGGATAAGCCCCGCGGCATCGAGCCGCTGATGGGCTATACGTCCACGGACGACACTCGCTCGCAGGTCAAGCTCGCTTTCGACACGCTCGAAGCGGCAGAAGCCTACGCGCAGAAGAACGGCATCCCCTACACGGTGCAGCCGGCGCAGGAAAAGGTCGTCCAGCGGTCGAGCTACCCGGATAACTTCAGGTTCGACCGCAAGACCCCCTGGACGCACTGAGCGGGGCTATTCGGCAGCACGCCCCGGGTGCCGGCGTGAGTCACCGCCACCAGACAACAGGCCGAGGATCGAGATATCCTCATCGACATCGGGCCAATGGATCCCTTCCCCGTGCCCGATCAAACGCCAGTTGCGGCGCTCCTCCGCGCTCGCTTCACGCAGTCGAGGGTACCACTCAAGCGGCACGGTGAGTTCCCGCCCGTCCTCGAGAACAACACGAAGACGCTCATCGGTAACATCGACGTCGATGGCAAGCGGATCAGTGGTCAGGGTCAAAGTGCTCATGCCAAGCTTTCAGGAAGGTGGCTCGGTGTTGTAGCACGAATTGGCGGATGACGCGCAGCTGGTGATCCCTAAATCGTTTAGAGGACGCCAGCTCTACGGGCTCCAGCCAGTAC
>JAEZBF010000209.1 GCA_023427545.1 Pseudomonadota bacterium | reverse complement strand
CACGACCGATGCGATGCGCGACCGGGTGAACGACGCGCTGGATATCCATGGTGGACGCGCCATCCAGGACGGCCCCTCGAACTACCTGTTCTCGGGCTACATGACGACGCCGGTCGCGATCACCGTGGAGGGTGCGAACATCCTGACGCGGTCGCTGATCACGTTCGCGCAGGGCGCGCTGCGGGCCCACCCGTTCCTCTACCAGGAGATCGAGGCGGCCCAGGATCCTGACCGCCGCGCCGGCGTGCGGGCGTTCGATGAGGCATTCGGCGGGCATACCTCGTACATGCTGCGCAACATGGCCGGCAGCTTCCTCCATGCGATCAGCGGGGGGCGCTTCGCCTCGACTCCGGTCGGGCACGAAATGGCCCACTGGTACCGCCAGCTCGCGCGCTATGCGCAATCGTTCGCGCTGGTGGGAGACTGGACAGTCGTTTATCTGGGCGGCGACCTCAAGCGGAAGCAGCAGCTCTCCGGGCGGCTGGCCGATATCCTCTCCGATCTCTACCTGCTCTCGGCGACGCTCAAGCGCTACGAGGATGATGGCCGCATGCAGCTCGACCAGCCGGTGGTCGACGCGATCGCGCGCGATTGCATCGCCCGGATCGAGCAAAGCTTCGCTGAGGTTATGGCCAACTTCCCCAACGTGGTGTTCCGCGTGCTGATGCGGACGCTGGTGTTCCCGCTCGGCAAGCGTGCGCGGCCGTCGGCCGATCGGCACAACTACCGGCTCGCGCGCGCCGTGCTGCGGCCCGGTCCTTTCCGCGACCGCCTGATCGCCGGCACTTACGAGAGCAAGGATCCGCGCGATCCGACCGGCATGCTCGAGGATGCGCTGCGCAAGGTGACCCAGGCGGAAGAGGTCGAAGCCAAATTCGTCAGAGCGGTCAAGAAGGGCGTTATCGTGCGCCGCCACGATCGCGATGCCATCACCGATGCGGTGCAGGCAGGAGTCCTGACGCAGGAGGAGGCAGCGGTCCTCCGGCTTGCCGACCTGGCGACGGAAAAGGCCATCCGGGTCGACGACTTTGCCTTCGACGAGCTTGGTCGCCAGGTCGCCCAACCCGAGGTCCACGCCGGCGCGGTGCCGGAGATGGTCCGGCCGCTCGGCAAGGCCGCCGAATAGTCCCCAGCGTTATCGAGGAGCCCGACGTGGCCCAACCGCAAATGCCGAAGACGCGGCACTGGCGCTTCGAGATGGATTTCGAAGGCATCGGCTGGCTGACGGTCGATACTCCCAAGGCCAGCGTCAATACGCTGTCGCGCGAGGCGATCGCAGAGCTGGAAACCCTCGTGCTACGGTTCGAGGACCTGATCGCGACCGATGAGCTCAAGGGCGTCGTCCTGCTCTCGGGCAAGGACAGCGGCTTCATCGCGGGTGCGGATGTATCCGAGTTCGACGCGATGGCGGACTTCACGATCCTGCCCGAGGCGTTGCGGCGGACGCACGCGCTGATGCAGCGCATCGAGAACCTGAAGGCGCCCATCGTTGCCGGCATCCACGGCTTCTGCCTCGGCGGTGGGCTTGAGCTGGCGCTCGCGTGCCACTACCGGATCGCCGTCAACGACGACAAGACGCGCATCGGGTTCCCCGAGGTCAACCTCGGCATTTTCCCGGGGTTCGGCGGAACGGGACGTTCCATCCGGCAGGCGGGTCCCGTCGATGCGATGCAGATCATGCTGACTGCGCGCTATCTCAGGGCAGGGCAGGCGCGGGGCATGAACCTAGTCGACAAGCTGGTTCGCCATCGCGACCAGTTGCGCTGGGAAGGCCGCAAGGCGGTGCTGCAGAAGCGCACGAGCAAACCCGCGCCGTTCATCAAATCCATGATGGGCAAGGGCCCGCTGCGCAGCTACGTCGCCGGCAAGATGCGCGAGGAGGTGCGCGAGAAGGTTCGCCGCGAGCACTATCCCGCGCCCTACGCTCTCATCGACATCTTCGAGACGCACGGTGGCGACTGGCGGAAGATGATCGCCGCCGAGATCGAAGGCTTCGTGCCGCTGATGGCTTCCGAGACTGCGACCAACCTGCGGCGGGTGTTCTTCCTCTCCGAAGGGTTGAAGAAGCAGGGTCTTCGCGGCGCGCAGAAGCCGGTGTTCCGGCGCGTGCACGTCATCGGCGCCGGCGTGATGGGTGGGGACATCGCAGCCTGGTGCGCGTTGCGCGGCATGGAGGTCACGCTCCAAGACATCGACATGGAGCGGATCAAGCCGGCGCTTAGCCGGGCCAAATCGCTGTTCCGCAAGCGCCTGAAGAAACCGCGCGAATCCGCTGCAGCGGTTGCTCGATTGAGCGCTGACGTTGCGGGGAACGGCGCTGCCCGCGCCGACGTGGTGATCGAGGCGGTGGTCGAGAACCTCGAGGTCAAGCGCAAGATCTTCTCCGAGCTCGAGGGTAAGCTCAAGCTGGGCGCCATCATGGCGACGAACACGTCCTCGATCGAGCTCGAGCGGATCGCCACGGCACTCAAGCGCCCCGAGCGCCTGATCGGCCTGCACTTCTTCAACCCGGTAGCGCAGCTGCCGCTGGTCGAGGTGGTCCGCTCCGAATTCAACACCGACGCCGACGCGGCGCGCGGCGCGCGCTTCGCGCTCGCGCTCGGCAAAAGCCCGGGGGTGGTGAAATCGGCGCCCGGCTTCCTGGTAAACCGGGTGCTCATGCCCTATCTCCTGGGCGCGGTGAACCGGGTCGAGGCAGGGGAGAGCAAGGAGCTTCTCGACGCGGCTGCAGTGGCCTTCGGCATGCCGATGGGGCCGATCGAGCTGATGGACACCGTGGGGCTCGACGTCGGCGCCAGTGTCGCCCGGGAGCTGGGCAACGAGGTGCCCGAGATGAGCCGCTTCGCCCAGCTGCTCGCGGCAGGCAAGCTCGGCCGCAAGAGCGGGGAAGGCTTCTACGTCTGGAAGGACGGCAAGGCGCAGAAAGGCGAAACGCCGGAGCGGGCCGATCTCGCCCAGCTCGGGCGCGAGCTGCTCAAGCCGCTGGCGGACGCTACCGAGAGTGTCTTGGAACAGCGCGTGGTGGCGTCGCCCGACCTCGCCGACATCGGCGTCATTTTGGGAACGGGCTTTGCGCCCTTCCTTGGCGGGCCGCTCAAGGCGCGCCGCGACGGAAAGGTTTGACTATGACTGAGCTGCGCAAGGTCGCAATCGTCGGTTCGGCGCGCATCCCGTTCTGCCGCGCCTATACCGGTTACGCGGACGAGACCAACCTCTCGATGCTGTCGACCGCGATCGGCGGCCTGGCGGACAAGTACGGCCTCAGGGGCGAGCGCATCGGCGAGGTCATGGCGGGCGCGGTGATCGCGCACAGCCGCGACTTCAACCTCGCTCGTGAGGCGCTGCTGGATGCCGGGCTCTCGCCGCAGACACCGGGCACCAACATCCAGATCGCGTGCGGCACCAGCCTGCAGGCTGCGCTCAACCTCGGTGCCAAGATCGCGGTCGGCGAGATCGAGAGCGGGATTGCGGGCGGTTCGGACACGGTCAGCGACAGCCCGATCGTCTTCGGCGACAAGTTCCAGCACCGGCTGATCGACGTGAACCGCGCCAAGACGGGGCCGGAAAAGCTTGCGGCGTTCTCGAAGTTCTCGTTCGGCGAGCTCAAGCCGGTTGCACCCTCCACGCAGGAGCCGCGGACCGGGCTATCGATGGGTCAGCACTGCGAACTGATGGCGCGCGAGTGGGGGATCACCCGCGAGGAGCAGGACGAGTGGGCGCTGCGCAGCCACCGTAACGCGGCCAAAGCCTACGACGAAGGCTTCCACGACGACCTGCTGGTGCCGTGTGCCGGCGTGCTCAAGGACAACAACGTCCGGCCCGATACGACGCTCGAGAAAATGGCGCAGATGAAGCCTGCGTTCGACAAGAGCTCGGGGAAGGGGACGCTGACCGCCGCCAACTCCACCCCGCTGACCGACGGTGCTTCTGCGGTGCTGCTCGCCAGCGAGGACTGGGCGCGCCAACGCGGGTTGCCGGTGCTCGCCTACCTCACCATGGGGGCCGTGGCCGCCAACGACTTCGCCCACGGCGACGGCCTGCTTATGGCTCCGACCATCGCGGTCTCCGAGCTGCTGCGGCGCGCCGATATCGGATTTGCCGACATCGACTATTTCGAGCTGCACGAAGCGTTTGCCGCGCAGGTGCTGTGCACGCTCAAGGCGTGGAACGACAAGGGCTACAACAAACGCGTGCTTGGACGCGACACGCCGCTGGGGCGGATCGACCCCGACAAGATCAACGTCAAGGGCTCAAGCCTCGCCTACGGCCACCCGTTCGCGGCGACCGGCGCGCGCATCCTTGGGCTGACCGCCAAGCTGCTCGAGACCGAGGGCAAGCACCGGGCGCTGATCTCGGTCTGCACCGCCGGTGGCATGGGCGTTGCCGCCCTGGTCGAGCGCGCCGCCGCCTGACCGTTTCGGTTGACGCAAGCGTCAAGCATTTCGCTTGTCGGGGCGGGGCTCCGGCGATACGTTGCCGGTTTCCACGGCAGGCAGAACATCGCTTGCCGAGCACCGGACCGTAGAGTCCAGCCTGAACACACTCGGGAACAGCAAGACAGGGAGATGGGACGAGAATGAAATTCACTCAGGTCCTCAAAGGCGCAGCCGTCGGCACGCTCGCAGCGCTGCTGATGAGCAGCGCCGCAATGGCGGTGACGCTCAACCTAGGCAACGGCAGCGAGCCCGGCTCGCTCGATCCGCACAAGGCCTCCGGCGACTGGGAGAACCGGATCGTCGGCGAGCTCTACGAAGGCCTGCTGGCCGAAGACCAGAAGGCCGAGCCCATTCCCGGGCAGGCCGAGTCCTGGACCATCTCCGACGATGGCCTGGTCTACACCTTCAAGCTGCGCCAGGACGCCAAATGGAGCGACGGCGAGCCGGTCACGGCGCAGAACTTCGTCGACGCCTTCCAGCGGCTGTTCGATCCCAAGACGGCTGCGGACTACGCCTACCTTCAGTACCCGATCAAGAACTCCTCCAAGATCGCGTCAGGCGAGATCACCGATCTCGGCCAGGTCGGGGCAAAGGCGATCGACGACAAGACGCTCGAGATCACGCTCGAGGCGCCTACGCCCTACTTCCTGCAGGCGCTGACCCACTACACCGCCTATCCGATCCGCAAGGATGTCATCGAGAAGTTCGGCGACCAGTGGACGCAGCCGGCCAACATTGTCGGCAACGGCCCCTACAAGCTCGTCGAATGGGTCCCCGGCTCGTATCTCCGGGGCGTCAAGTCCGACACCTATTACGGCAAGGACAGCCTCAAGATCGATGAAGTCCGCTGGGACAACACCGAGGATCTGACGGCTGCGCTCAGCCGCTACCGTGCCGGCGAGCTCGATATCCTCACCGACTTCCCCGCCGACCAGTACGCCTTCCTGCAGCAGAACTATCCCGGACAGGCGCACGTCGCCCCGTTCCTGGGCATCTACTACTACGTGATGAACCAGGAAAAGCCGCCGCTGGACAACGTCAACATCCGCAAGGCGCTCTCGATTTCGGTGCTGCGCGACGTGATCGGGCCGGACGTGCTCGGCACCGGCGAGCTTCCCGCCTATGGGTGGGTCCCCCCGGGCGCCGGCAACTATGAGGGCACGCCCTATGCGCCCGATTGGGCCGAGATGCCCTACGAGCAGCGCGTCGAGGAGGCCAAGAAGCTGATGGCGGATGCCGGCTATACGCCGGAGAAGCCGCTCAAGCTGCAGCTGCGCTACAACACCAACGAGAACCACCAGCGCATCGCCGTGGCGATTGCCGACATGTGGAAGCAGATCGGCGTCGAGGTCGAGCTGTTCAACGCCGAGACTGCCGTGCACTACGACGCGCTGCGGGCGGGCGACTTCAACATCGGTCGCGCCGGCTGGCTGATGGACTACAACGACCCCAGCAACACGCTCGACCTGCTGCGCACCGGCACCATGCAGGACGGCGTCATGAACTGGGGCAACAACTACGGCCGGTTCTCGAACAAGGAGTTCGACGACCTGATGAACAAGGCCTCCACCGAACTCGATCTCACCAAGCGCGCCGGGTACATGCACCAGGCCGAAGAGATCGCGATGGAGAACTTCGCGGCCATCCCGATTTATTGGTACGTCTCGAAGAACGTTGTGTCGCCAAAGATTTCCGGGTTTGTCGACAACGCCAAGGACATCAACCGTATCCGTTGGATGTCGAAGTCGGAATAGCCGACCCACTCACTGGTCGCGGCGCCTGGTTGCGCCGCAACCCTCCGCCCTCGCCGCCGGCTGATGGCAGCGTCCCGCTGCCGGCGGGAAAGGTCGCAAGGACATGGTCTCCTACACCCTCAGGCGATTGCTTTCGGCGATCCCCATCGTCTTCATCGCGATCACGGTCTGCTTCTTCATCCTTCGGCTCGCCCCTGGCGGACCGTTCGACGGCGAACGCGCGCTGCCGCCCGACCAGATGCGCAATCTGCGCGCCTACTACCATCTCGACGATCCGCTGATCGTCCAGTTCTGGAACTACATCGCCGGCGTGCTGCGGGGCGACTTCGGCCCCTCGATGGTGATGAAGGACTTCAACGTCTCGACGCTGATCGGCATCGGCCTGCCGTTCACGCTGATGCTAGGCTTTTCCGCCTTCATCGTCGGCACTGCGGCCGGGTTGGTCGCGGGCGCCATCGCTGCGCTCTACCAGAACAAGTGGCCAGACTACCTGCTCGTCGGCATCGTGCTCGTCGGGCTCGTTGTGCCCAACTTCCTCATGGCCAACATCGTCCAGCTGACCTTCGGGGTATACCTGCACTGGCTGCCGGTGGGCGGATACCATCCCGGCTCGGTGATGCACCTCATCCTGCCGGTCTTCATCCTCTCGCTCCACCACGGCGGCCGGGTGGCCCGCCTGACGCGCGGCAGCATGATCGAAGTGCTCGGCACCAACTACATCAGGACGGCGCGGTCAAAGGGCATCGGCACGCGGCTGATCCTCGCCCGCCACGCGTTCAAGCCGGCACTGCTGCCGGTGGTCTCCTACCTCGGGCCGGGGCTTTCGTACCTGCTGACGGGATCGCTGGTGGTCGAGCAGGTTTTCTCGCTGCCGGGGATCGGCAAGTACTTCATCACCGCCGCGCTCAACCGCGACTACGGCCTCGTCCTCGGAACCACGATCCTCTACGTGTTTATCATCCTCGCGCTCAACCTCATCGTCGACGTGGTCTACGCCTGGCTCGATCCCAAGGTGAGGTA
>JAEZBF010000067.1 GCA_023427545.1 Pseudomonadota bacterium | reverse complement strand
GATATCGCTTTCGAAGCGCCGCTCATGCCCGAGCCCGACAACCCGCACGCCTCCCGATGGCTGCCCGCGATCGCCCGGACAATCGCGCAGCAGGCCGGCCCGTTCGTGCTCGCCGGCCACTCGCTCGGCGCCTCGTCGGTGCTGCAGCACCTCGCGGCCCACGGCGCGCCGACCAACCTCAAGGGCGTCGTGCTCCTCGCCACCCCGTTCTGGAGCCCCGACGATCTGGAGCTTGCCGAATACGCCCTGCCGGTCGATGCCGGCGAACGCCTCGCCGCCATCGGTCCTGTCACGCTCCTCCTCGGCGAAGACGACAACGTGATCCCCCGCGACCACCTCGAAGGCTATCGCCGGCTCCTCCCCAAAGCCGACGCCGGGCTCCTCCCCGCTGTCGATCACGAAGCCGAAGGCGCCGCTCCCGCTGTCCTCGAGACCTGCCTCACCTACCTGGGATGACGTCCGTCGTCCGGCCTCCTTCATCCGCCGCGCGCATCCAACCGCCGCCGGCGCTCGCCCGCAACGATCGCGATCCCGACACCGCCGAGCACCGCGACCGAGGCGATCACGAGCCGGGCGGTGAGCTCCTCGCCGATCAGCAGGACGCCGCCTAGCGCGGCAAGGCTGGGCACGATCAGCTGGACGACCGCCGCGCTCGTCCGCGACAGCTGCGGCAGCACCGCATACCAGACGGCGTAGCCGAGCCCGGACGCCAAGGCGCCCGAAGCGACTGCGTAGGCCAGCCCCGCGCTCCCCGGCTGCTGGATCAGCACACCCGCCACCGCCATGATCGCGGCGATCGGGACGGTCCGCATGAAGTTGCCGCCGGTATTGGCGAGGGGCCGGGTCGAGCCGCGGCCGATCAGCGTATAGGCAGCCCAGCTCAGCCCCGCGACCACCATCAGCACGGCGCCAAGAGGGTGCGGCGCCG
The DNA here is from genome assembly GCA_023427545.1 of Pseudomonadota bacterium. Taxonomy (GTDB): domain Bacteria; phylum Pseudomonadota; class Alphaproteobacteria; order Rhizobiales; family Devosiaceae; genus JAEZBF01. The sequence continues at coordinate 20,640 of JAEZBF010000067.1, read as the reverse complement.
CAAGGCCCGGCGAGAGCAGGTAGACGAGCGCGCCCATCGCGATCGCGAGCCCGAGCCATTCCAGTGCACCGGGCCGGTCGCCGAGCGCAATCGCCCGGCCGAGGATGCCGAACTGCACGCTGGCAAAGAGGATGAGGGCGCCGGTGCCGGCTCCCAGCAGCACATAGGCGAGCGAAAACGCGATGGCGTAGGCCGCAAGCGCCGCCGCTCCGGGCCAGCTGCCGGCTCTGACCATGTCTACCAGGCCGCTCCGCTCGCGGCTCCAGATCAGCACGGCCAGAGCGAGGGCGCCGGAGAGCAGGCGGATGCCGGTATAGGCCAGCGGCTCGATGCTGCCGCCCCCCAGCGCCAGCCGCGCCAGCACCGAGTTGGCGGCAAAGCCGAGCAGCGCCAGCACCGCCAGCACGATCACCCGCGCCATGAGCCCTCCCGCCAGTCACCCGGTGAGGAGTAGCCGCCCGAAGCCGTACCGCTGTCAATCCGGGGCCGGCGCAGGGCGCGCGGCCGAAAAGGCCCGGAATCGCTCCCGGGCCTCCATTATTCGTTCGAGTTGGCGGTGGCTACCGGCCGGCTTCCTGGATCGCGCACAGTGTCCAGTCGCCCGAGCGGTCGCGGACGAACGTCCAGAGCTCGGTGGCTTCCACCGGCCGGCTCGGGTCGCCCTTGACCACTGCGCCGCTCTGCCGGTCGACCAGGATGTCGATCGCGGACCAGCGCATCGCCACCGTTGCGTACTCGCGGCTGCCCTCGCGCCAGGCCTCGGCTACATCGCCCTGCAGGAAGCGCACATCGCGCACTTCGTTGCGGACGCCGCGCGTGGCGTTCTCGGCCAGTTCCTCCGAGAGGTACGAGACCATCTCGGGGGTGGCGAGCCGGCGCAGCGCCTTGTGGTCCTCGCGGGCATAGGCGGCCTGCACCTCGTTGAGCATCTGCTCGAAGGTGGCAAGGTCCTTGTTGGTCACGCCGATATCGTCGGGCCCGCTGCTGCGGCCGCTGCTCGCGGGTGCCCGGCCGTAACCCGAGCCGCCCTGGCCATAGTTCTGCGCCGGCGCCTCATAGGCGTTGCCGTAGCCGCCCGCCATCGCGGGGCGCTGGCGGAAGCGCTTGACGATGAAGCTCACCAGCCAGACCAGAAGCAGGATCTGGACGATCATCCAGAGGCCGCCGCCAAGCCCGCCGAAGCCGAAGCCGAAGAGCGAGCCGAAGAGGCCGGAGAACAGCAGCCCGCCGAGCAGGCCGCCGCCGAACCCGCCCCACAAGCCGCCGCGCGGCTGGCTGTACTGGGCGCCGGGTGCTGCGGTGGTCGCGCCCGGAGTACCGGGCTTGGTCATGGTGTTCTGGATCGGCGCGGTCGGCTTGGGCGCGGTCTGCGTCATGGGCGCCGGGTGATAGGTCCGCATGCCGCGGCTGCCGAAGCTGCCGCCCATCCGGGCTTCCGCCGCGCCGGCCGCGAGCAGGGTAGACGCCACCAGCACCGCGGCAAAGACGCTGGTGAGCCGAGAGCGTTTCGATCTGAACATCAAGGTCCCCATCATGTTGATGGTCGAAATATGTGCACGCCCTGCGGCGATTCTTAGCGCCGAAAAGCGACCGGCCGCGTCTTGAAAATGTGAGGTGTGTACTTAACTGCCGGCGCGCTCGGCCGCGATCGCCGCGAGCGGGAAGGTCAGGGTGAAGCGGGCGCCGCTCGCGCCTGACGCAAAGCTCGATTGCCCACCCAGCTGCTCGGTCAGCGCGACGATCAGGCGCCGCCCGATCCCCTTGGTCGGCTTGTCGGCCTCGAAGCCGACGCCGTTGTCTTCGACCTGCAGACGGCCGGTGGTGTCGTTCTCGCGCACCAAACGCACCACCACCACGCCCTCGCGGCCGTCGACGAAGGCGTGCTTAAAGGCGTTCGAGACGACCTCGTTGAGGATCAGCCCGAGCGGGGTCGCGTTGTCCTTTTCGACCGGCAGGTCCTCGAGCTCCTCGATGACCTTGACCGCGGGATCCTGCCCGGCCCGGATGTTCTCGATCAGCGTCCGCAGGTACTCGCGGACGTGCACGGTCGAGAAGTTGTTCGAGCGGTAGATGTGCTCGTGCACCGCCGACATGGCATTGATGCGCTGGGCCATCTCCGTCTTGATCTCGCGTGGTATCGGCTGCAGCTGCAGGAGCGAGGCAACCGACTGGAGGTTGTTCTTGACCCGGTGGTGGATTTCCCGGAACAGGACCTCGTTGTGCGCCACCGCCGCCGCCAGGTTCCGCCGCGTCCGCTCGCTGTTGCGCAGCAGCCGGGCGGTCAGGAACGAGCCCGCGAGCAGCGCCACCGCGATCGGGCCCATCAGGTAGAGCACCGTGCGCACCGCGCTCCAGAGATTGCCCAGCACCGCGTCGCGCGAGACCGAGGCCAGCGCAATCAGGCCGAGGCTGGGCACGTGGCGAAAGCCCACGATCCGCGCCACTCCGTCGGCCGGCGAACTCGGCGAGTCATAGGTGCCCGAGGGGCCCCTGCTCAGGGTCTGGAACACCGGCAGCTTGGAAAGGTCCAGCGGCTGCGTCAGGGCAGGGTAACGGGCCACAACCCACCCGTCCGTCCGCAGCACGCTTACGGTGGATTCAGGTCCGAGGTTCTGGCGCGCCCAGAAATCGGCCATCACCTGCTCGTCGATCGCAACCAGCGCGACGCCGGTGAACGTGCCGTTTGCCTCGAGCCGCTTGGCCACGACGAACCCCGGCCGCTCTTCCGACGTGACGGCCGAAACCTGCCAGTCGGTGCCCTGCGCCAAAGCCACAAGGAAATCGCTGCGCGCAATGCTTTCCGGGGCCCCCTCGGCCGGAGGCGCGCTGACCTGCTTCCCGTTCGCATCGTAAACGCCGAGCACGACCTTGGCCGGCAGCGTGGCAGCGGCTTTGGCGAACAGCGCCCCTGGACCGGCGTTCACCCGCTGGGGCTCGCCGCCGATGTCGCGTGCCAGGGTTTCGAGCAGCGCGAGGTTCGCGCCGACCAGCCAGCTGCTCTCTTCCGCGATCACGTCGGCGCTGGCCTGCGCGCGTGCCTCCGCCTGCGCGACAGTCGCCGCGTTGCCTTGCCAGATCAGGAAGCCGAACACGGCAAAGACGACCACCAGCAGCCCGGTGGCCAAGGCCACCACTGTGTCAGCCGCCTCCCAGCGTCTTGCCATTCGCCTGTGGTTCCCGTCTCCCGGGCGCTCAGTTTCTTTACGCTTTGGGCGGCCCATGCCCGACGCGTCTGATGTGACCTGGTTCAGTTGGGCTGGGCGCTCCCCGCCATCGTCTTGATTGCGTTGAGCAGCCGCCATTCCTGATAGGGCTTTGCGAAGAACTGCGTGCCGGCCGGCAGCTCGTCCTGCTTGGGCGCCAGCTTGCCGGAAACGACGATCAGCTGGATAGGCGGCCAGCGGTCGCGCACGAAATGGGCAAGCGCAACACCATCCATGCCCCCCGGCATGTCGATGTCGGTGATCACCATCCGGATTTCGGAACTCGCCTGGAGCTTCTTGATGGCGTCCGCCGCATTGGCAGCTTCGAGAGTCGCGTAGCCGGCATCTTCAAGCATGCCCACTACGCCGAGCCGGATCAGCGGCTCGTCCTCGACCACCAGGATGCTCACGGATTACGCCCCCACACAATCGCTCGCAAACGTTTCCATAGGCGCTTGGTTGCATCCGGGGAAGCAAAATCCCTCCCCGATGCCGTACGTCCCTCAGTCCTTGGCGCGTTCGACGTAGGACCCGTCGGCGGTCATGACGACGATACGTGTGCCAACGCCGATGTGCGGCGGCACCATCGTCTTGACGCCGTTGCTGAGCGTCGCCGGCTTGAACGATGAGCTCGCGGTCTGGCCCTTGACCACCGGCTCGGTTTCGACGACCTCGAGCGTCATGCGCTGCGGCAGCTCGATCGCGATCGCGGCGCCATTGAAGGTCTTGAGGAAGACTTTCATGCCGTCGGCGAGATAGGGCGCCTGGTCGCCGATGACGTCCTCGGGCACCGTCAGCTGCTCGTAGTTCTCGGGCTCCATGAAATGGTAGCCCTCGCCGTCGTGATAGAGGAACTGGTACTCGCGCTCGTCGACGTCGGCCTTTTCGACCATCTCCACGGTGCGCCAGCGCCCGATGACCTTCACGCCGTCCGAGATGCGGCGCATGTTGACGTTGGTCACGGAGTTGCCCTTGCCGGGGTGGACGTTCTCGGCCGTCAGGATGACGTGCAGGTTGCCGTCCTGCTCGACGACGTTGCCCTTGCGGAGCGAGCTGGCGATGACTTTGACCATTCTTCTTCCTTGTTCGGGTCGCAGCCGGCGCAGACGGAGCGCGCCGCAACGATTGCCGCAGAGTGTTTGACTGATGTTTGGCTCGCCCGATAGCGCAAATCCGGGTAAACCGCCAGTCCCGACCCGGAAAGACCTTACGCCCTTGCCGCCCGCTTCTTCGGTGCCCCCGGCATCCCCCTGGTGGACGCCGTCAGTCCACGCCGACCGGCGGCCGCTTCTCCTCGCGCGCAACCGCATCGAGACGGCGGCCCGCGCGTGGTTCTCGGATCGCGATTTCCTGCTGGTCGATCCTCCCGGCCAGCAGCGTTCGCCGGGCAACGAGACCCATCTGCACGCCTTTACGACCACGATGATCGGCAACGATGGGGCAGGGGAGACGCGCTACCTCCACACCTCGCCCGAGTTCTCGATGAAGAAGCTGCTCGCGGCGGGCGAGCGGCGGATCGCGAGCCTCGGGCACGTCTGGCGCAACCGCGAGCGCGGCCCGCTCCACCACCCCGAGTTCACCATGCTCGAGTGGTATCGCGCGGGCGAGCCCTACGATGCGGTCATTGCCGACTGCATCGCGCTCATCCGCCTCGCCGCAGAGACCGCCGGCGCCACCGAACTGCGCTGGCGCGACCGCACCGCCGACCCCTTCGCCGAGCCCGAACGGATCGGCGTCGTCGAGGCCTTCCGCACTTACGCCGGCATCGACCTCCTCGCCACCATGAACGCCAGCGGGGAGACCGACGCGGATGCTCTCGCCGCCGAGCTGCGCCGCGCCGGCCTCGAGGTCCCAGCCGACTATACCTGGTCATACCTCTTCTCCCGCGTCCTGCTGGAGAAGGTCGAGCCCGAGCTCGGCAACGGCCGCATCACCATCCTCGACCGCTACCCTGCGGCCGAGGCCGCGCTGGCCCGCCGCACCGCGGGAGACCCGCGCGTCTCGGAGCGCTTCGAGCTCTATGCCTGCGGCGTCGAGCTCGCCAACGGCTTCGGCGAACTGACCGACCCAGAGGAACAGCGCCGGCGCTTCTCGGTCGAGATGGCCGAGAAACAGCGCCTTTACGGCGAGACCTACCCGCTCGACGAGGACTTCCTTGCCGCCCTCAGCCTGATGCCCGAAGCGAGCGGCGTCGCGATGGGCTTCGACCGGCTCGTCATGCTGGTCACCGCCGCACCCAGCATCGAACACGTCGTCTGGGTGCCGGTCGCCTAGGAGTTGTTGCTCGCCCGCTTGAGCAGCAGCTCGCGTTCGCGCTCGTTGCGGGTCATCCCGGCCGCGCGGGTGAACTCGGCATGGGCCTCGTTGCGGCGCCCCAGCCGCTCGAGGAACTCGCCCCGCACGCTGGGCAGCAGGTGATAGCCCTTGAGCGCCGGCGCATCCGCAAGCTCGTCTGCGAGCAGCAGGCCGCGCTCGGCGCCAAAGGCAAAGCCGTGCGCCACCGCCCGGTTGAGCGCAACGACGGGCGAGGGCGCCACCTGCAGGAGGTCGTCGTAGCGCGCCGCGATTTCCCGCCAGTCTGTCTCCTCCGGCGTCCGCGCCCGCCCGTGCACCGCCGCGATCGCCGCCTGCAGCGTGTACACGCCCCGGGCCCCGCCAAGCTCCAGCGCCCGCGACAGCGCGACGAGACCGCGGCGGATCAGTATGCGGTCCCAGCGCGAGCGGTCCTGGTCGAGCAGCAGCACCGGCGCGCCGTTGCGGTCGACCCGCGCCGCAAACCGGCTCGCCTGCAGCTCCATCAGCGCCACCAGCCCGTGCACCTCCGGCTCCTCGGGCGCAAGGCCCGCCACGACGCGCCCGAGCCGCTGCGCCTCGTTGGCGAGCTCGCGCCGCAGCAGGTCGCTGCCGGCCGTCGCGCTGTAGCCCTCGTTGAAGATCAGGTAGATGACCTCGAGCACCGAGGCGAGCCGCTGCTGCCGCTCCTCGCCGCGCGGCACCTCGAACGGCACATGCGCCTCGGCAAGCGTCTTTTTCGCACGCACGATCCGCTGCGCCACCGTGGGCTCCGGCACCAGGTAGGCGCGGGCGATCTCATCGGTGGTCAGTCCGCCGATCAGCCGCAGCGTCAACGCCACCCGAGCCTCCGCCGAGAGCACCGGATGGCACGAGACGAACAGAAGGCTGAGCCGCTCGTCCTTGATATCGTCGTCGAGGGCGGTATCGAGATCGGGCGGCGTCGCCTCGACCTCCTGCAGGTCATGTCCGAGCTCGTCGAGCTTGCGGGCCGCCATCTTGTTGCGCCTGAAATAGTCGAGTGCCCGGCGCTTGGCGGTCTGCATCAGCCAGGCGCCCGGATTGTTCGGCACCCCGGTCTCGGGCCAGCGGTCAAGCGCCACCAGCAAAGCATCCTGTGCCAGTTCCTCGGCCATCGAGATATCGCGCAGCATGCGCGTCAGGCCGGCCACCAGCTTGGGGGCCTCCAGCCGCCAGACGGCCTCGACGGCCCGGTGTGTCTCGGAACATTCGCTCACGGCGGCGGAGGAAAACAGCTTCCCTCCGCCGCTGCAAGCTCGGCGCTATTGCTGCTGCTGCTGGGAGCCCGCGTCCGGCCACTTGCCGGTGTCGCGGTAGGTCTGCTCGGCCTGCAGCGTCTCGGCGGTTTTCTCGTTGCTCGTGAAGTCCTCGACCTCCGAGACCCGGCGCACCTCGACCTCGCCGTCCTTGAACGGGATCTTCTTGGCCCACTCCACCGCCTCGGCGAGGTCCTTGGCCTTGATGATCCAGAAGCCGCCGACCAGTTCCTTGGACTCAGTGAACGGGCCGTCCTTGACCGAAGGCGCCTTGTCCTTGCTGAACTGGACGCGCGCGCCCGAACTGCTCGGCTGCAGGCCCTCGCCCGCCAGCATGACGCCGGCATCGATCAGCTGCTGGTTGTACTTGCCCATCTCGACCAGCAGGTCGTCGAAGTCCCCGCGCGGGCTGACCTCGTCTTGATAGGTGTGCTTGACCAGGATCATGTATCGCATCGTCGGTCTCCTCTTTCCCTGGTGTTTGTCTCGGACGCTTGGACGTCAGGCGGTGACCGGCCGCTCGTTGGCGGCGCGCCACTCCTGCTCCTTGCGCAGGTTCTCCTCGGGGATCAGGTCGGCGGGGAAGTCCGCGGCCTCGAACACCTTGCGCAGCTCGACCTGGTCGCCCTCATCGAGCGGCACGCGCTTGGCCCAGGCCAGCGCCTCATCGTAGTTCTTGACGTCGATGAGCCAGAACCCGGCGATCAGCTCTTTGGTCTCGCTGAACGGGCCGTCCTGAACGACTGTCCTGCCGCCCTCCTTGCTGACGCGGGCGCCTTTCGAGCTCGCCTGCAGGCCCTCGGCCGCCAGCAGCGCACCCGCCTGGATCAGTTCTTCGTTGTAGCGGCCCATCGCCGCGAAGGCTTCGCTGCTCGGCATCACGCCGGCTTCGGTATCCGCGTTGGCCTTTATGATCATCATGAAGCGCATCGGTCTTCTCCTCGGTTTGTGGAGAGCGGGAATGCCCTCGCTCTACTACCACGACGAGCGCCGCCGACCGGAATCGACATGGCCCGGCAAGTTTTTTTCTGCGTATCTACGATAGACATTGGAGCCCAGGCATTGCCTTCCTCGTCGAGGTGGGTAGGTTTGCCCCGTGCGCAGGTGCCGGGGGGCTCTCCATGCCGCTCGATTATGAGCTCATCGCCCGTGCGCAGCGCGTTTTTGAGGCGCTGCCCGGGACCAAGTTCGACTTTGTCTACTACGCCATGGCGCAGAGCCTCGTTGGCGCGATCGCTGGCGAGAGCTTCGTGCTGCAGGCGTTTTCGGGCGGCGGACGTGGCCGCACGCGCGGCGAGCCCGATACCGCCCCGGAGTCGTTCGATCCGACGCGTCCGTCGACGCGCGATCAGCGCGGCGGCGTCATCCCGCCCGGCATCTGGAAGATCGAGGTCCCCAGCCGCTACGTCGGCACCAAGCGCCCGCCGATCAGTCCGCTCACCCCCATCGGCGGGCAGCGCATGCAGTACACCACGCGCAATTTCGACGAGGAGCAGTTCCTTATCCAGGGCCCCGAGCCGCGCGGCAGCGGCGGCTGCATCGTCATCGAGCGCGTCCTCCGGCGGAAGATGCTGGCTGCCGTCGAACGCGCCGGCGGCGCGTTCATGCTCGTCACCATGGATTTCCCGCCGCCCGGTACGGTGGAAGCCGCCAAGGCCAACGCGGTCGGGTCCGAATAGGCTCAGGTTCGGGCTTCACGCCCGTCCGAAGAAATCCTTGATCACCGCCGCCTGCGGTTCGGGCTTGACCATATGCGTCTGCCCGGGAAGCGTCCGGTAGTCGGCCCCCAGGTGCCGCGCCAGCGCGGCGGCGCCGTTGCGCATCCATGCCGGGCTCTTGCCGCCATCCGCGATCAGCGTTGGCGCCGAGATATCCGCCCAGCGTCCGGCGGGCAGCGGCTCGCCGCGCTGCAGGGGACCGACGATCTCGTAGTCATGGGCCAGGGTCGCGGCGATCCCGGTCATCTTCCGCCACGCCTTGCCCAGCATCAGCGGAAACAGCGCCAGCATGACTTTGGGCACCCCGACGAAGCCGAGGAACCGCTTCACCGCCTTATCCGCCTTGCCGCTGGCGACCAGCTGCCGGGTCCGCTCGGCTTCATCGGCCGGCAGCGGCGCATGTATGCCGTCGACGATCAACGGCGCCTCATAGACCATCAGCTTGCGGATCCCGCTCAGCCGCGCCGCCGCATCCATCGCGAGCGCGCCGCCCGACGAGCAGCCGTAGACGAACGCCTCGCCGCCGAAAGTCTCGAGCAGCGCCGCAATGTCCTCGACCTCGCGATCGGGATGATAGGGCAGGGTGTTGCCGCTCTCCCCGCGCCCCCGGCGATCGTAAAGGAGCACCGTGAAGCGGTCCTTCAGCGCCTCTGCCAGCGGCCGCATCGGGCCATTGTCGCGGTAGCACATTGCACCGTCCACGAGGATGAGCGGAGGACCGCTCCCCATCGTCTCATAGGCGATCTTCGTTCCGTCCATTGAGGTGACGAAGGCCATGCTCCCTACTCCTTGAGTGTCGCGAGGTATTCGGCGAGGCGGTCGTTGCCGACGCCGACCATGCCGGCGAAGCCACGCCGGACGTTCTCATCGCGCTCGGCGATCGAGTTGCACCGCACCGTCACCGTGAGGTGTGTCCGCGCCCCGTCCTCCGCCAGCGCGATCGTGGAATGCAGCGTCACCGGCGGCAGCCCCTCGAGCCCGCCCGGCCAGCCGTCGGGGGCGTCGCGATAGACAATGCGCTTCGGCGCCGCGATCTCGAGGTAGACGCTGGTGTATCCATAAGTGCCGCCGCCCTCGTAGACCCCGTTCGTGACCCACACCCCGCCCGGTTCGAGCGCGCTGATCGTGGTCGTCGTCCTCGCCTCGCGCGGCCCCCAGAAATGCGCCATGTGCGCCGGGTCGGTATAGCAGTGCCACACCAGCGTCCGCGGCGCCGCGAACGTCCGCCGGATGAAAATGACCGGCTCGTCCGCCGGCGTCTCAACGATGTTCTCATTCATAATCTGCAACCTGGCGTCACGCCCTCGTGGTTCGACCGGCTCACCATGAGGGCTACTGCTGGTTTTGTGAGACCTCATGGGGCGAGCCTGTCGAGCCACGAGGTCCGGGTCCACTCACCCCGCAAACAGCGGGACCGGCGGATACCCATCGAGGAACGGGATCACGATCGGCGGCAGCATCGGCGACACGCCGCTTTCGTAGTGCGTCGTGTTGGGCAGCACCGCCATGCGGTTCTGGTTCATCCCCGAGCGGTCGTACATCGCGTCCTGCTTGCTGCCGCCAAGGAGCTCGAAGAACTTCGCCGCATGCGAAATGCGGACGCTGTCCCAGTCCCCCACCACGAGCAGCGTCGGCGCCTTTATCTTGGCGACTTCCGCCGACCAGTCGAAGTCGGTGCCGACCAGTCCGACGATCTCCTCGACCGCCTTGGGCCAGCTCGCCTCCGGATCTTTCGCCACCGCGGTGTACATCGGATAGAGCGGCGTCTGCTTCATTCCCGCCGCCGCCGCGACCGGATCGGCAGCCATGCCCTTCATCCCCTGCTGGTTGTAATCCTGCCAGCCCGAGAAGGCATAAGTCGCCGAGACCGCCACCACGTGGTCGACGACCTCGGGATGGTCGATGGCGGTGCGGATCGCCGTGCCTCCGCCCAGCGAGTACCCCATCACGTCCGCCTTCTCGTGGCCGAGGTAGCGGATCAGCTCGGCGATGTCGGTCGCAAGGCTCTCCCACGTCATCGGCCGTCCCAGCGGCCCGGTGCGGCCATGGCCCTGCAGCTCGACGCCGATCACCTGTCGGCCCGCCGCCAGTGCCGGCAGGATCGGCATGAACATTTCGATATTGGTGAAGCCGCCGTGAAGCAGCACGAGTGGCTTGCCCTCGCCGTAGGTCTGGTACCAGAGCTTGACGCCGTTGACCGGGGCGTAGCCGGACGAGGTCGGGGTGAGCATGGTCTTTGTCTCCGTGGACGAGGGTTGGGTCTGGGCCCTAACGGGCAGGGCGCCGAGAACGCCCGCAGCGGCGGATAGGGTTAGGAATGTGCGTCTGAGCATGGTCCGGCTCCAGTGTTTTCGGGTGAGCCCGCCCGCGGCGCGGAAAGGCGCTGGCCGACTCCAGTGAATGATTTCGCGGCTCTCGCCGCCTATGCTGGCGTCGCGGTTGCTGTCATGGTGCCTCCCGCACTTGCTGCTCGAGCAGCCTGGACAGCCGGTCGAAACTCTCCTCGCTGCCCTGGCGGAAGCCGCGCGATGCCGCGCGGGCAAACTCGGCGGCAGAGGCGAACTCCGCGCGCATCGTGAACACGGTGCGGTTCGGTCCGTCCTCATCGAAGGTCAGCGTCCGTACGAAGCTCGGCGGCGGATTGCCTTGCCAGACCGGGGCATTGTCGGGCTCCGCATTGCGGAAGACGATTCGCTCCGGCGGGGTGATCTCGAGGAAGGTGAACTCGGCCGGGTATGCCTGCCCGTCGGGTCCCCGCATCACGTTGCGCCAGCGCCCGCCGACCCGGAAGTCCAGTTCGCAGACCGGATTGGTGAACCCTTCCGGTCCCCACCACTGGCTGAGGTGGAATGGGTCCGAGAACGCTCGCCACACCAGCGTCCGCGGCGCCTTGAAGATGCGCGTGATGACAAGCACCCGTTCGCTATCGGTAGGAGTTGCGGCGTAGTCGTCCATCGTAGTCATCCGTGCCACGCTCTCGTGGTTCAAAAGGCTCACCATGAGGGCTACTGGTGAGTTTCTGAGGACCCATGGTGAGCTCGTCGAACCACGAGGTCCGGGAACACTGCCGCTCAGGCCGGCGCCTTCCAGTCTTCCAGCATCTGGTCGAGCCGCTCGAAGCCCTCGCGCATCCCGTACTCCATGCCCGAGGCGACCATCGCATCGCGAGCGGCGACGTCCGGCAGCGTCGAGTAGCCCCGATAGATCGTCTTGTCGCCCTGGTCTTCGAGCACCACGGTGTCGAGGCTGAACATGTCCGGCGGCAGATGGTCGAAGGCGAACGTCTGCGTCACCTTCTCGGGCTTTGCGATCTCGCGGTACTCGCCGAAGAACAGGATCTTCTGCCCATCACCGGTCGTGGTCTCGATCTCCCACTTGCCGCCGACCCGGAAGTCGAAGGTGACGACCCGGTTCTTGTGGTCGTGCGGCCCCCACCAGCGGACCACGTGCTCGGGCTCCGAGAGCGCCTTCCACACCAGCGCCCGCGGCGCCTTGAGGGTCCGGGTGAAGAACAGGACCGGTTCGCCGTCCGGCGCGGTGATCTTCAGGTCGTCCATTTTCGTCTCCTCCTGCATGATTGTCAGATAGTCGGTGAGGCGGTTGAGCGAGGCGTTCCAGAGCAGCCGCAGCGTAGTGGCCCAAAGGCTCCCCGGCCGTGGCCGGTACGGCAGCACCTCGCCCATGTCTGTGGCTCCGCGTCAGTTCTTGGGCGCATCGGGATCGCCCTCCTGCAGCTTTGCGAGGTAATCCTCGAGCCGGTCGAGGCTCTGCTCCCAGAACTGCCTGTAGTTTTCGATGAAGGCGGCGACGTCCTTGAGCGGACCCGGCTCCAGCCGGCATGGCCGCCACTGCGCCTCCCGGCCACGCGAGATCAGCCCCGCACGCTCGAGCACCTTGAGATGCTTGGAGACCGCCGGCAGGCTCATGTCGAACGGCGCCGCCAGCTCGGTCACCGCCGCCTCGCCCTTCGCCAGCCGCGCCAGGATTGCGCGCCGGGTCGGATCGGCGAGCGCCGCAAGCGTGAGGCTGAGCTGGTCCTGTTCCATAGCCGTATCGAACCGATCAGTTAAATAACCTGATGGTTTAATACGGTGGCCGAGCCCGCCCGTCAACACCTATTCTGCAAAAGTTGGCCGTAGGTCGGATGAGAGGTCGTGCAGTCACTCCACGCCAGGACTAATTCCGGTCATCCCGAGCGCGGGAATCTCCGTTGCTAAACCCAACCCACCAAACGGAGATTTCTGCCTACGCGGGAACGACGCCGTGCAGGCGGCGTCTGCCCGAGCCCTCATGGTGAGCCCCTTCATGGCGAGCCTGTCGTGCCACAAACCACGAGGGCCCAGCCCTCAGCCTCACCGGCCGGACCAAAACTCCAGCAGCTCCCGCCGCACCACATCCGTGGCATCGAGGTTGGCGCAGTGCCCCCCGGCCGGCACCTCGACCAACCGGAAATGCGGCAGCCCCCGCATCGCCTTCAGCGCCCGCTCGAGGGCCCGGTTCACCTGCTTGTCCCGGCCGCCGCGCAGCATCAGCATCGGCACCCTTGTGCTCACGGCGTTCGCGGTGAGGTCGTAGCGCACGAGGTTGGCGGCCACCGCGTAGCCCACTTCGGGATCGAACTTGCGCAGCACCTGCCGCACCAGCCGCCGCGCCGCCGGGCTGCGGCTCGTCCCCGCCGCCGTGATCCAGGCCGTCAGCCGCGCCCCCAGCACCCGGTAGCTCAGCGGGATGACCACCGCCCCGAAGCGAGGCAGGTTGAGCGAAAACGCCGTACCGAACGTTGCCACCGTCCGCAGCCGCTCGGGGTGTGAGCCGAGGAGGGAGAGCGCTATGATCCCCCCCAGCGAATTGCCCACCCAGTGCACTGCCCCGGCCTGCGCATCGTCAAGCATCCCGATGAGGTCGGACGCCAGCCGCGGGATGGCATAGTCTGCGACCCGGCCGCCCGCCAGCTTGCCGGATTCCCCGTGCCCGCGCAGGTCCGGTACCAGCACGCGGTACCCGAGCCCGGCGAAATACTCAGCATCGTTGACGAACTGCCGCGCCGCCGCGGCAAGCCCGTGGCAGAGCACCACCGGCGTGCCATCCGCTGGTCCGTAGTCGGAATAGGCGATGCGGACGCCGTCGTCGGTGACGAAGGCGCGTTCGATCACTGGGCGGTGGCCGTCAGCGCACGCATCTCCACCCACCCGGTATTGCAGGCGCCGATATAGCCCTGGCGCGGCGTAATCGGCTGGCTGACGCCGCAATCGGCCTTGCCGTAGACGATGCCGTACCACGAACGGGTCTTTTCGCAGAGGAACACGGTCTGGCCCGCCGCGATGCGGTCGTAGACCTCGTAGGCCGCGCCGGGTCCGACATGCACTGGGATCTCGCCGCCGGCCTTTGCAACCTGCGGGCAGGCGTTTCCAGCGCCCCCACCGACCGTAACCGGCAGCGCGGCGTCCTGCGCCGCTGCCCCGCCAATCATCGCCACAAGACCTAAAGCCACAGCCAGAACGCGCATCAAGTCCCTCCGACGGCGGACCTCGCCGGGCTCCGCCAAAGCCAATGGTGAATTGGCATGTCCTATCAAGATTCCCGCCAAATGCCAGCGAACGACCGAGGACGGTCTGCAACACCCGGCGCCAAAACCGACCCGGGCATGTCCCCGGAGCGCCGGGCTGCCCTGCGCCCGTTGCAGGCAGAGGCACCCTATATCTGAAGCACGGGTTCAGCGCCGGTTCAGTTCGCGCGCTCTACGCCCGCGCACCATTCGATAGGACTGACTGAGATGATCAAGCTTTTTGCCAAATTGGCGCAGCCGCGCCCCCGCCATCCAGAAACTCGCCCCGTGCGCCGTCCGGAACCCCGTCTCTCGACCCGGGAATGGGCCGATCTGCCGACGCACCATCCGCTGGTCGACATCGACGGCTGACTATTCGCAGAGCCGTGCCGTGCAGTTCTTGCCGTGGCACAGCAGGTCGACGTGCAGGTGGTCGCGATGAAGCGCATTGGCTTCGGGCCCCAGCACCGTCATGAACGATGAGCACGCCGCGTCGTGCGCATAGCGTACGATGCTGCTGCCCTGCTCGGGCGTGCCCGGCCAACCCTCTAGGATGGTCACCGTGCGCCCGTCCTTGAGCTTGAACCCGACGACGTCGAGCGCGTCGGCGAAGGCGTGGTCCGACAGGTTCCCGGTCGAGGCATTGTTGACGTTGCGGCACATGTACGACGTGCCCACGATCACGCTCTCGATCTCGGTATTGTCGTGCCCCTTGAGGTAGCTGTCGACGGCGCTGACCCAGGTCGGCAGCACGCTGGCCATCCCACAGGTCAGCGTCGCGGGGCCCGAGAGCGGCACCATCCGGCCATTGGTGAGCACGCCCGTCACCGACAGCGGTGACTGCGTCCCGCACTGGCCCTCGCTGATCGGCGGCAGCACCTTCGCTTCGACCTGGCCCAGAAGCACCGCCGGGCATGCCGTCTGGTATATCCGCGGCTCGGCGACCGGCTTCGCCGGCTCCTCGGCCGCACCTTCGGTCGCAGCAGCCCCCGCCGCGGGCGGCGGCTCCGCGGCATTGGCCGGAGCCTCGGACGGCGTGACCGGTTTCGGCTCTGGTCGGGGACGAGGCAGGGGCACCGTTCCGTCCGCCGCCGGATCTACCGCCACGGGCGCCTCTGGCGCCGGCTTCGGCGTCTCGGTCGCTGGCGCGGCCGGTGCCGTGACGGTGCTGGGCACCCAGCCCGGCTGCGTCGGACGCGCACCGTCGCCGCTCGCCCGCTCTGCATCGCTTGGCCGCGGCTGGGGCACCGGCGGGGTGTCCTCCTGCGCGGTCGTTGGCACGATCAGGAACAGCAGGAGCAGGGCGGGCAGGACTCGCATTCGCCGACAACGCCGTGCCGCCGCACCGAGTTGCTTTGGAGGATGGTCGTGCGATTGCGCCGGTTCCACGCGCCGATTAGCCTGAGTTCTGGGCGGTCACCGTGCCGCGCACCCGGGGGAGTGACCACATGCTCGCTTTCGCGTCCCGCCTGCTGCCGCTTTCGCTGATCGCCCTCGCATCTGGCGCGATTGCGCAGGACGGAGCAACCCCTGGCACCGACCAGGCGATCGGCCAGCAGTTCCACATCACCGCCGACGGTCTGCCCGAGGCCTACGCCACCCCCTCGAGCAGCGCCGGCCCCGTCGCGGTGCCCCGGGGCAATCGCCAGCCCGTCGTTCCCGACGGGTTCAAGGTCAACCTCTACGTCGAGAACGTCGGCGGCCCAAGGCGCCTGCTTGTGCAGGACGACGGCACGGTACTCATCGCCGACCAGGGCTCCGGGCGTATCCTCAGGCTGCGCGACATCGACGAAAACGGCACCGCCGATCAGGGCGGGCTGCTCGTTGAAGGGACGCTCAACCCCTTCGGCCTCGCCTTCGTGCCCTCGGGCACCTACGCCGGCGACCTGCTGCTCGCCGACCAGGACGCGGTCTACCGCCTGCCGCTGAAGTCGCCCGGCTTCCGCTGGGAGCAGGTCACGGCCAACGACGCCTTCGGCGCCGTCGCCGGTCACATCACCCGCGAGCTCGCCGTCGATCCCACGACCGGCGAGCTCTACGTCGGCATCGGCTCGATGGCCAACCTCGCCGAGGAGCCGGAGGTCAAGGCGACGATCCAGCGCTTCGCCGCCGACGGCAGCGGCCAGACCACCTTCGCCACCGGTATGCGCAACACCACCGGCATGGAATTCCACCCCGCCACCGGCGCCCTCTACGCCGTCGTCATGGAGCGCGACGGCATGGGCGACGCGTTGGTGCCCGACTATTTGACGCGGGTGGAGGAGGGCGATTTCTTCGGCTGGCCGTATCAGTACACCGGCGGCTTCGTGCAGCCCGAGTACCGCAACCATGCCCCTAAGCAGAAGGCGGCCAAGCTACCGGACGTGCTTTTCCAGGCGCACTCGGCCCCGCTCGACATCGCCTTCATCCCCGACAGCTGGCCCGAAGCATGGCGCGGCGATTCCTTCGTCGCCCTGCACGGCTCGTGGAATTCCGGCGCGCCGACCGGCTACAAGGTCGTCCGCGTTCACTTCGAGAACGGCGCCCCCAAAGGCACTTACGAGAACTTCATGACCGGCTTCTGGGTCTCGGGCACCAGCCCCGCCGAAGTCTGGGGCCGCCCCGCCGCGCTCGCCTTCGCGACCGACGGCGCGCTCCTTGTCGGCGACGATCTCGGCGCCACGATCTGGCGGGTAACGCCGCCCAAGGAATGAAATTGGGCGGGCGGCAAAGACCCGTCGCCGATGCTCAAAAGTAAATGGCGCGCGGCCCGGTTCTCGGGCATGAGTCGGGCCACATGCCCATCTCAGCGCGCTACGTCGTCGGCTCGACCTTTGCTTTCCTGCTCGTCGGATTCGTGGCGTTGCTCGCCATTGTGGGCACCACGGTCTGGCTGGGCGAGCGCGCCCAGGTCTATTTCGACCAGGTGATCGGCGCCCGCGACACCCGCGGCGCCGCCGTCGAGCTCCGCAACGCCGTGCTCTCCGCCGAGTCGAGCGAACGCGGGTTCATGGTCACCGGCAACGAGATCTATCTCGCCCCTTACGACACGGCGAAAACCATGGCGCAGCGCCAGCTCGCAAGCCTCGAGCAGCTGCTCGCGCCATTTCCCGAATCCGCCGTGCCGGTCAGCCGGCTCAGCACCATCGTCGCCGACAAGTTCAAGGAGATGGACCAGACCGTCACGCTCCGCCGCGCCCGCCACGAGGAGGAGGCGCTGGCGCTCTTCCGCTCCAATCGCGGCAAGGCGCTGATGGATGAAGCCAACGTCTTCTTCTCCGGCATCATCCGCCAGGCCGATGCCCGCCTCACCGCGGGGGTCGAGGAGCAGCGCGTCAATGCCTGGTGGCTGCGCATCGTCTCCGGCCTCGGCGCCCTCGTGATCATCGCCGTCGTCGGCGGAGCGGCGATCACCATCTGGCGCTACACCCGCGAGCTCCGCGCCACCCGCGACGAGCTCAACGAGCTCAACGCCGGCCTAGAGCGCCGCGTCGGCGAGCGCACCGCCGATCTCGTCGCCGCCCGCGACCGCGCCGAAATGCTGCTCGCCGAGGTCAACCACCGCGTCGCCAACAGCCTTGCGCTGGTCTCCTCGCTCGTCACCCTGCAGTCGCGCTCGCTGACTGATCCCGCGGCCCGCCAGGCGCTTGCCGACACCCAGGACCGCATCTTCGCGATCTCCCTCGTCCACAAGCGGCTCTACGTCTCCTCCGATGCGAGCGGCGTTACGCTCGACGAATTCCTCACCGGCCTGCTCGAGCACCTCAAGACGTCGCTGCGCAGCCAGGGGCAGGGCGCCTCTCTCACCTACGACCTCGCGCCGGTCAAGCTCGGCACCGACGCCGCGATCAACCTCGGCGTCATCGTTACGGAGTGGGTGACCAACGCCTTCAAGTACGCCTACCCGCACGGTGGCGGCGATATCCGCGTACGGCTCGCCCCGCTGCCCGACAGCCGCATCGAACTCGTGGTCGAGGACGATGGTGTGGGCCGCACCGCCGGCACCGCGACCAAGGGCACCGGGCTCGGCTCCCGCATCGTCTCCTCGATGGCTTCGAGCCTGGGCGGCGAGGTCGAATACCTCCAGCGCCAGCCCGGCACCACCGCCCGCCTTGCCTTTCTCCCCCGCTCCCGCGAGCCCGCCATCGCGGCGCAGTAGACCGCGAGCACAAAACGTGAAAGATGGCGCTGGTGCGAGGGGCCGCAAGAGCCGCCCGCACGGAGGGTGTCAAATGCCCCGATGGAACAAACTGCGCGCGCCTCAACTCGCGCTGGTGGCGGCACTGCTCGCGTTCGCCCTCGCACCCGCTGACGCGCAGGAGCGCCCCTCCGGCATCACCACACCGCAGGTCCTGCCACCCTTCGATCCCGCCGCTCCCGCCTGCGCCGCCCCGCCCGGCCTCGAGCGGGCCATCGGCTTCGCCCAGGACAACCGCCGCATGTTCATAGCCGGCGTCGGCTACGGCCTCCAGCGCGCCGCCAGGGACCGCGGCCTGCGTTTCGAGGCGCGCGTCGCCGACAACGATGCCGCCCGTCAGATCGCCGACATCGCCTACTTCCGCAATGCCCGTTTCGGCGCCATCGTCACCGCCCCGGTCGATGCGGCAGGCCTGGCGCCCGAGCTGCAGCAGCAGATCTGGGCCGGCGGATTCGTCGGCACCGTCGTGCCGCCGCCCGCGATCACCATCCTCAACGCCCCGCAATACCTTACCGGCAAGGTGCTGGCGGACGCCGCCGTCGCCTACATCCGCGAGAAGCTCGGTGGGACCGCCGACGTCGTCCTCCTCACCCACGACAGCCTGCAGTTCCTCGCGCCGCGCTTCACCGCCATGCGCGACGCCCTCAAGGACATGCCGGGCGTGACCATCGTCGCCGACATCTCCCCGCCCACGGTCAACGAGGAGGGCGGCTACTCCACGATGAAAACCATTCTCGAGGCCCACCCCGACGTCGATGTCGTGCTCGGCGCCGACACCGTGGTCCTCGGTGCCCTCCGCGCGCTGCGCGAAGCCGGCAAGGCGCGTCCCGGCCAGTTCCTCGGCGGCATCGACGGCGAGCCCGAGGCGGTCGCCGAGATCAGCGCCGGCAACGGCCCCTACAAGGCCTCGGTGGCGCTCTCCTCCCCCGTCTTCGGCTACGCCCTCGGCAGCCTCGGCGCGGACTGGCTAGAGGGCCGCAGCGTCCCCCAGGCGATGGACGTCCTCCCCATCGCCCTCACCAGCGACAACCTCGCCTCCTACGAGGCCGACCAGCGGGACCCCGGCGCCGTCTACGCCGAACCGTCCCGCCGCAACACCTATCTCCGGATGTACGGCAACATCTGCTACGACACCCGCGACCGCTACCTCAACTTCCCCTGGTCCAGCGAAGCCAACTGAACCCGCACAGTCGGGAATCCTCTCCCGCAACGCGGGGAAGGGGGACCGCCGTAGGCGGTGGAGGGGGTGGCCCCACGCTGCGTCCACCCCTTGCATCCCCTCACCCCGCTTCATACCTCAGGTCGTTCCGCGTTAGGGTAGCTCCCGCAACGCCGCACGCACCTCAGGTCCGAGCCATGCCCACTGATCCGATACTCTCCTCGGTCGTCGCCCTGCGCGCACACATCCCCGAGGACGCCTACACCGCGAGCGGCCTGGGCACGCTGCGCGAAGGCAGCGGCGTGGTCATCCGCGAAAGCGGGCTCGTTCTCACCATTGGCTACCTCATCACCGAGGCCAGCGAGGTCTGGCTGACCACCGCCAAGGGCCGCGTCGTTCCCGCCCATCCGCTCGCCTACGACCAGGAGACCGGCTTCGGCCTGGTGCAGGCGCTCGCCCGGCTCGAACTGCCGGCAATCGAAATGGGTACCTCGAGCGAAGCTGGGCTCGGCGACGCCATCACCCTCGCCGATGGCGCCGGCACCGCTATCGAAGGCACGGTCGTCGCCCGCCAGGAGTTCGCCGGCTACTGGGAATACCTGCTCGACGACGCGATCTTCACCGCCCCCGCCCACCATTCCTGGGGCGGCGCCGCGCTGCTCGATCGCGACAACAGGCTCATCGGCATCGGCTCGCTCCACCTCCAGATGATGCGCTCCGGCGAGGTCGAGAACATCAACATGTCGGTGCCCATCGACCTGCTGCCGCCGATCCTCGACGACATGCTGGCGAGCGGCCAGGCCAATCGGCCGCCGCGGCCGTGGCTGGGCGTCTTCTCGGCCGAGAGCAACGGCCAGGTCGTCGTCATGAGCGTTGCCGAGAACGGTCCCGCCGCCAAGGCCGGCCTCAAGCGTGGCGACATCATCTCCGATGTCCGCGACAGCGAAGTCTCGGGCCTCGCCGATCTCTACCGCAAGATCTGGACCTCCGGCCCCGCCGGCGCCGAAGTCCCCCTGCGCATCCTCCGCGACGGCCGCGACACCTGGCTGCGCATCAAAACCGCCGACCGCAACACCTTCCTCCGCAAACCCTCCCTGCAATAAGCCGCCAGCGCGACGACCAGGCGCGCCCGGACCTCGTGGTTCGACAAGCTCACCATGAGGTCCTTCGGGAACTCAGTGCCTCAGTAGCTCTCATGTTGAGCCCCTCATGGCGAGCCCCCCTCATGGCGAGCCTGTCGAGCCACGAGCCACGAACCACGAGGGCGTG
>JAEZBF010000162.1 GCA_023427545.1 Pseudomonadota bacterium | reverse complement strand
GCGCCAAGATGTGGCAGATCTGGTGGCATGTGATCATCCCGGAGCTGCGGCCGATCATAGAGTTTTCGACTGTCATCACGACGATCGGGCTGCTGACGTCGATGTTCGGGCTGATCTACGTGCTGACAGGAGGCGGACCGGGGACCGCAACGACGGTGCCGGAATATCTGATCTGGTCGGCGCAAGGGCGGCTAAACCAGCCAGCGTACGCCTCGGCGCTGTCGATGATCCTTTTTGCGGTCACAGGCGTCCTGGCATGGCTGCAGATCCGCATGATGTCACGCAACGCAAATCTCTGAGGCGGCGTCGTGGCAGGGGCAGGAAAGCGGCAGCGGCTGACACTGAGGATTGCATCTAT
The DNA here is from genome assembly GCA_023427545.1 of Pseudomonadota bacterium. Taxonomy (GTDB): domain Bacteria; phylum Pseudomonadota; class Alphaproteobacteria; order Rhizobiales; family Devosiaceae; genus JAEZBF01. The sequence continues at coordinate 3,903 of JAEZBF010000162.1, read as the reverse complement.
CCCCATGGGTCTGCTGGCGCTGAGCTGCCTTTACCCGATCTTCTTTGCGGTCAACAACTCGCTCAAGACGCGGCGCGAGTACCTCCAGGACCGCTTCGGGCTGACGACGCAGCCAACACTCGACAATTTCGTGCAGGCCTGGACCCGTTCCCACCTCGACCAGTATTTCCTCAACTCGGTGATCACCACCGTCGGCGCGGTGATCCTCCTGATGATCGTTTCCTCTCTGGCAGGCTTTGCGCTGGCGGCGTTGCGCTTCCCCTACCGCCGGTTCCTGTTCGTCGTGATCCTCTCGTCGCTGATGATCCCGGTGCAGGTGGTCCTCGTCCCCTACATGCGCACGATGGTCGGGCTTCAGCTCATCAACACGCACGTCGGGCTGATCCTCTCCTACACTGCGTTCTTCCTGCCGTTCTCGGTTTACATGATGACCGCGTTCTACTCCGGCCTGCCGCGTGAGCTGATCGAGGCAGCGCGGGTCGATGGGGCCAAGCTGCTTCAGGTCTGGTGGCATGTGATGGTTCCGATGGGGATGCCGGCGCTGGTAACGCTGGCCATCCTCAACACCCTCAACTGCTGGAACGACATCCTGATCTCCCTTCTCACTATGCAGAAGAACCGCACGCTGATGGTGGGGATTTCTTCGCTGAAGGGGCAGTACTCCGACCAGATACCGCTCTTTACCGCGGGTATCGTAATCGCCGCGGCACCGATCGTGGTGCTCTACATCATCTTCCAACGACGCATCGTCTCCGGCATCGCGGTCGGCGCGGTGAAGGGCTAGTCATGGCGCGTGTTGAACTTAAGCGGGTCAGCAAGACCTTCGGCTCGGTCGAGGTGGTGCACGATGTTTCGCTAGCCATCGAGCAAGGTGAGTTCGCCGTTTTCCTAGGGCCATCGGGCTGTGGGAAATCCACCCTCCTGCGGATGATCGCGGGGCTCGAGGAGACCAGTTCGGGAGAGATTTCCATCGGCGACATGGATGTGACCGATGCGGAGCCCGGCGACCGAGGGGTCGCTATGGTGTTCCAGTCCTACGCGCTCTACCCACACATGACCGTCGCCGCCAACATGAGCTTCGGCCTCCGGATGGCGCACCGTCCCAGAGCGGAGATCGAGGAGAAGGTTGCCCGCGCCGCGAAGATCCTGCAGCTCGAGGACTACCTGCAGCGCAAGCCGCGTCAGTTGTCCGGCGGGCAGCGCCAGCGAGTCGCCATCGGGCGGGCGATCGTGCGCAATCCCAAGGTCTTCCTCTTCGACGAACCGCTGAGCAACCTCGATGCGGAGTTGCGGGTGCAGATGAGGGTAGAAATCGCCAAGCTGCACAAGCTGCTCGGCAATACCACCATCTATGTCACCCACGACCAGACCGAGGCCTTGACGATGGCCGATCGCATCGTCGTGCTGCGAGCGGGCAAGATCGAGCAGGTGGGTGCTCCACTGACGGTCTACGAGGATCCGCAGAATGCGTTCGTTGCTGGCTTCCTGGGATCGCCGCGGATGAACCTGGTCACGGCTACCGCCCTTGGTGGCCGACGTTTCGCCGCGTGCGGCACGGAGATGGACCTGCCCATTGGAACGAGCGTTGCCGCGGGTACTAAGGTGACGCTCGGCATCCGGCCCGAGCATCTCGAAGCGCCGGACGGCATCGCGCTCGAGGTCTCGGTGGATGTCGTCGAGCGGCTGGGCTCTACTTCGTTCCTGCATGCCAGGACACCGGGTGGCGAAACAATTGTGGCCGAGCAGCGGCTGGGACAGGCGCGGGCCGAAGACCGCGCCACACTCCGCTTCCGGCCCACCGATGCGCGGCTGTTTGGCGCCGATGGCCAAAGGATCCGTTGACGACCAAGGCCCGATTGACCCCCAGCCTTCTATTCTGGCGAAGCTCTGGCGAGCAGCTCGGCAAGACGGCCCGCCCACTCTGGATTGCGCGCTCGGAATGGGTCGAGTGCATCGGGAACGGGTTCCGGTAGCGACTGCGCGAGATGGGCGACCTGACGCGCTTCGTCCCAGTCCCCACTGGCCGCGAGGCAGCAACCAAGGGTACGCGCGAGTGCACGCGCGTCGGGCCTGCTCTTGAGGCCAAGGCGCGCAGTGGCAGTGGCAAGGAGCAAGTCGCCTGCAAAGAAGTGCGCGAGCGCAAGGAGGTTGAACCAGACTTGGTTCTGAGGATCGTGCGGGTTCAGCCGCAGCCCTCGGTCTAGCGGTTCGATCGCGCCGCCGGCGTCTCCTTCGAACAGCCGCGCCATGCCCAGCACCAGGTGCCCCAATGCAAAGCTCGGGCTGAGGTCTATCGCGCGCTCCGATGCCAACAGGGCCTGCGGCAGCCGGTCCGAGTAGGCCGAGATGATCGCGAGAGCATAGTGGGAATACGGGTTCTGGCTATCGAGGTAGATCGCCCGGAGTGCAGCGTCCAGCCCCTCAAGGCGATCGTTCTCCGGCTCGGTGGACCAGTGATACGCCACCAGCCCGGCGCTTACCCGTGCGATCCAGAGGTGAGCTTCCGCCAGACTTGCATCCAGTGCGCAGGCTTGGCGGAACAGCCTTCGCGCTTCCAGGTGCGTCTCTCGCGTAACCTTGTGGAAGTTCCAGGTGCCCCGCCGCACCAGGTCCCACGCGGAGTGGTTGCCGCTATGGTGTGCGACCCTGATAGAATCGTGCCGCAGCAGCTCCGGCTCGACTGTCCCTGCGACGCGCTCGGCTATGGCGTCCTGAATGGCGAAAATCTCAGCCACCCCCACGTCGTACTGCTCCGACCACACGGCAGTGCCGAGCGCTGTGTCAACGAGTTGGACGGTCAGGCGGACGTGATCTCCGGTGCGTCGCAGACTGCCTTCCAGCAGGAAAGCGGCGTTGAGCTCGTGCCCGATGTCCTGGGGGTCGTTCCTGGTGTCCTTGAGACCATAGCTGGTGCCGCGAGAGGCAACGGAGAACCAGCGAAACCTGCTCAGCGCGTTGATGATGTCATCGGTGATGCCGTCGACGAAGTACTCCTGCTCGCTGCTGCCGCCAACGTTTCTGAGAGGGATGACGACGATGCTGGTTCGCGACCGGCTCTCTGCAACCTCCGAAGGGGCTGCCTCGAGGGAAAGTTCGCCGACGAAGCGATAGCCAACGCGCGACACGGTCGCGATCCATGATGTCCCGTCCGGCGCGGGTCCCAGCAGCTTGCGCAGCATGGCGATCTGCACCGAAAGATTGCTTTCCTCGACGGCAATGCCGGGCCAGGCCGCATCCATCAATGCGGACTTGGCGACTGTCTTACCTTCGGCCGTCAGCAATGCACCAAGCAGGGCCAGGCCTCTGGCGCTGACAGGCAGGGGCCGGCCATCGCGCATGATGAGTTCGCGATCCAAATCGAATTCGAAGGCACCGAATGCGTAGCGCTGCGACGGCATCATGGCCAACCGCGTGGTTCGGAACTTCTCGGAACTCTTCGGGATACGCTCGATACGGCGCGGCCCCCGTCGGCAAGACTTGTCCTATCGAAAAAGGGAGGCTGTCGATGCAAACAAGTCAAGTTGTCGTCCTGCATGCTCCTGGCGCGGCCGTACGTGCGGAGCAGGGCTCCGTCTATGCAACCGGCATCAGTGCCGAGACGGCCGGCGCTAACGCATTGTGGCTCGGAATGATCTCGCTGCCAGCCGGCCAGCGCACCGGCGCACATTTTCACGCCGGGCACGAAACCGCCCTGTACATGATGAGCGGCGTGGAAGTGGATCTCTACACAGGGGGACATCTGGAACAGCACCACCAGCTGCGACCGGGGGACTACCTGTTCATCCCACCGGGAATCCCACACGTGGCCGCGAACCGCTCCGACTCCCCGGCCGTCTTCATCGGCGCCCGCACCGATCCCAACGCCAACGAAAGCGTCGTAATGCTGCCCTCCCTGGATGAAGC
>JAEZBF010000133.1 GCA_023427545.1 Pseudomonadota bacterium | reverse complement strand
AAACACCCGGGGCCCGCGTAAAAACCCGCCCGCGTCCCCCATCTTCGGAATGTGCGGCTCCCCCTCATCGGGGCCGCAGAAAAGGTGACAGACATGATCACGGCTCAGCAGGTCAAGGAGCTGCGCGACCTAACCGGCGTCGGCATGATGGACTGCAAGAAGGCCCTTGCCGAGACCAACGGCGACATGGAAGCGGCAATCGACTGGCTGCGCACCCGCGGCCTCGCCAAGGCTGCCAAGAAGGCTGGCCGCATCGCCGCGGAAGGCCTCGTCGGCATCGCCACCGAGGGCAGCAAGGCCGCCATCGTCGAGGTGAACTCCGAGACCGACTTCGTCGCCCGCAACGAGCTGTTCCAGCAGATCGTCGGCAACATCGCCAACCTCGCGCTGACCGCCGAGGGTGACGTCGCCGTGCTGTCCGAGATGCCGTATCCCGGTTCGGGCCGTTCGGTCGCCGCCGAGCTCACCGACGCGATCGCCAAGATCGGCGAGAACCTGACGTTGCGCCGCAGCGCCGCGATCGAGCTCACCGACGGCGTCGTCGGCAGCTACATGCACAACGCGGTCAAGCCCGGTCTTGGCAAGCTCGGCATCATAGTGGGCCTCGAGTCGACCGGCGACAAGGCCGTGCTGGCGACCCTTGGCAAGCAGCTTGCCATGCACATCGCCAACACCAACCCCCTCTCGGTCTCGCCCGAGGACATCGATCCCGAGATCGTTGCCCGCGAGCGCGCCATTTACACCGAGCAGGCCAACGAGAGCGGCAAGCCCGCCGAGATCGTTGCAAAGATGGTCGAGGGCCGCGTCCGCAAGTTCTACGAGGAAGTCACGCTCCTCGCGCAGGTCTTCGTGATCGACGGCGAGACCAAGGTCGCCGACGTGATCAAGAACGCCGAGAAGGAAGCCGGCGCGCCCATCCGCATCACGGGCTTCGTGCGCTACGCGCTTGGCGAGGGCATCACCCGCGAGGAGAACGACTTCGCCGCCGAAGTCGCCGCCACCGCGGGCGTTCACTGAGCCGATCGCATTCTTCCGCCGGGCCGATTTCCCCGGCGGAAGCAATCCACTAGTGTCGCGCCGGAACAGAATCGTCCGGCGCGGACTTCCGAGGGGATGATGGCCAACGCGTATAAGCGGATACTGCTCAAGGTGTCCGGCGAGGTTCTCGCGGGCGACCACTCGTTCGGCATCGAACCCGAGTTCCTCGAGGCGACCGCCGCCCAGATCGTTGAAGCCGCCAAGGCCGGCGTGCAGATCGCGATCGTCACCGGCGGCGGCAACATCTTCCGCGGCATGCAGGTCGCGGCCGGCGGCGCCGATCGCGTCACCGCCGACATGATGGGCACCCTCGGAACCGTCATCAACGCGCTGGCGCTCTCGAGCGCCATCATGCGCGCCGGCGTCAAGTCCAAGGTCTATTCCGCGACCACCATGCCTTCGGTGGCCGACACCTACACCGCCCGCTCCGCCCGTGCGGCGCTCGACGACGGCTACGTCGTGGTGCTCGGGGGCGGCACCGGCAACCCGTTCTTCACCACCGACACCGCCGGCGCCCTGCGGGCGATCGAGCTCGAATGTGACGTCATGCTGAAAGGCACCAAGGTCGATGGCGTCTATTCCGAGGATCCGCACAAGAACCCCGGTGCCGACCGCTACGATTCCATCAGCCACCAGGAAGTCATCGCCCGCGATCTCAAGTTCATGGATACGACGGCGGTGGCGCTTGCCCGCGACAATGGTCTGCCCATAATTGTCTATGCCTTGGACGACAAGGAAGGATTGATGGGCGTGCTCGGCGGCCGCACGCGGTCCACCCGGGTCGGCTGACGCAACTCACGGAGAGATCGATGGCCCCTCAAGCTTTTTCGCTCAACGCTCTCAAGGAGCGGATGCAGAAGTCTATCGCATCGCTGCGCGACGAGCTCTCCGGCCTGCGCACGGGCCGTGCCAGCGCCAGTCTGCTCGAGCCGGTGACGGTCGACGCCTATGGCAGCCGCATGGCGCTGAGCCAGCTCGCCACCGTCACGGTGCCCGAGCCGCGCATGCTCAGCGTCCAGGTATGGGACCGTCAGCTTGCCAACGCCGTCGAAAAGGCCATCCGCGACAGCGGTCTGGGGCTCAATCCGGTAGGGGAGGGCGGTGTCATCCGCGTTCCGCTTCCCGAGCTCAATGAAGAGCGCCGCCGTGAATTGACCAAGGTCGCGCATAAATATGCCGAGGCGGCCCGTGTGGCGGTGCGCAGCATCCGGCGCGACGGCATGGACCTGCTCAAGAAGCTCGAGAAGGACGGCACGATCAGCCAGGACGACAGCCGCAAGCACGCGGACGAGGTGCAGAAGGCGACCGACGCGGCAGTCGGCGAAATCGATGGCATCGTTGCCGTCAAGGAACATGAAATAATGCAGGTCTAGACTGCTAGACCATCGCCCGCCCGGGAGGGGCACCGATGTCCACGATGTCCGCACTCGAAAAAGAAGCCGCTGAGCGGGCGCGGCTGCGGATACCGGAGCATCTCGGTGTCATCATGGACGGCAATGGCCGCTGGGCGCGCGCCCGCGGCAAGCCGCGGACCGAAGGCCATATCGCCGGCGTGCGCGCCCTGCGCCGCCTGGTCCAGCTCTGCATCACCTACGGCGTCAAGCACCTGACGGTCTTCAGCTTCTCCTCCGAGAACTGGCGCCGCCCCGCTGAGGAAGTGCAGTTCATCTTCGGCCTGCTCCGCCGCTTCGTCGCCTCCGACCTCGAGACGCTGATCCGCAACAACGTGCAGGTCCGCATCATCGGCGCGCGTGCCGGGCTCGATCCTTCGCTGCGGCGCCTGATCGAGGAAACCGAATCCAAGACCGCGAACAACACCGGCCTGATCCTGATGGTCGCCTTCAACTACGGCGGCAAGGCCGAGATCACCGACGCTGTGCGGACCCTTGCCGCGGCCGTCGCCCGCGGCGAACTCGCCCCCGAGGCGATCACCGAGGAAACCATCGGCGCCGCTCTCTACACCGCCGGCGTTCCCGACCCCGACCTGATCATTCGCACCAGCGGCGAGCAGCGGGTTTCCAACTTCCTGCTCTGGCAGGGCGCCTATTCCGAGCTCGTGTTCGTCCGGGATAACTGGCCCGATTTCGACGAGAACACCTTCGTGCGGGCGCTCGAGGAATTCTCTGCGCGCGATCGACGATTCGGGGCGATCGAGGCCCAGACGAGGTGAGCGACACGCCGGCGCCCAAGGCTCCGCCAGCACCTCCGGCGAGCCGCCGATCCTGGTCCGATCTCGGGCCGCGCTTTGCATCCGCCGCCGTCCTGATCCCCGTCGCTGTCGCCAGCGTGGTCCTCGGCGGCTACTTCCTCGCCGCAGTGCTTGGCCTCGTCTTTTCCGGCGCCTACCGCGAGTGGGAGAACATGGTGACGCTCAAGCCTGTCGCTCCGGCAGGCATTGCGCTCATGGTCGCCGTCGCGCTCTCGGCATTGGCATACCCCGCCTTCGGCATCATCGGCCTCGCGGCCGTCATCGCCATCGCCGCCGTAGCCGCGCTCCTGATGGGCGGCGAGGCCGCGCCCTGGCGCGTCGGCGGCCTTATCTTCTTCGGCCTCGTCATTGCCGCCATCCTGACCCTCCGGGGCGACACGCAGGACGGCATCCTCGCCTGTTTCTACGTCGGCATCGTCGTATGGCTAACCGATACGGCCGCGTTCTTCACCGGCCGCCAGGTCGGTGGCGAAAAGCTGGCGCCCGACATCTCGCCCGGCAAGACCTGGTCCGGCGCCCTGGGCGGACTGGCCTTCGCGACGCTTGCCGGCACCGTCCTGCTTCTGGTCTTCACGCATTCCCCATGGTGGCTCGTCCTCCTGCTTTCCGCGCTGCTGAGCGTCCTGGGTCAGGTTGGCGATCTTGCCGAGAGCGCGCTCAAGCGCCGGTTCCGCATCAAGGATTCCGGCGATATCATCCCCGGCCATGGCGGACTTATGGACCGGCTGGACAGCATCACCTTCGGCGCCATCGCGGCAGCACTCATCGGCATGCTCCATGCTGGCTATCCTGCCGTTGCGACGGGACTGCTCCACTGGTGAGCCAACGCGCCGCATTGGTGCCACGCAGGCGCGCCCCAATCTCAACCTCATCCACGACTATTCCGGAATGGGGTAAGCCCGTCAGCAGGAACCAGTGATGCTCCAAGCGATACCGCCGCAGTACCTGTACATGCTCCCGGCTTTCCTGCTGGTGTTGACGATCATCGTCTTCGTCCACGAGATGGGCCACTACCTCGTCGCGCGCTGGAACGGCATTGCGGTGCAGGTCTTCTCGATCGGCTTCGGCCCCGAGCTCATCGGCTGGACCGCAAAAGACGGCACGCGCTGGAAGATCTCGGCGATTCCGCTCGGCGGTTACGTGCGCTTCGTCGGCGACATGAACGCCGCCAGCGTGCCCGACCATGAGGCGATCGAGAACGTCGATCCCGCCCTGGTGCCGCACCTCTTTGCCAACAAGAACCCGTGGCAGCGGATCGCGGTGGTCTTCGCCGGTCCGGCTGCGAACGTCATCTTCACCTTCCTCGTGCTCTACGCCCTGCTGCTCGGCTATGGACGCTACACCATTTCGCCGGTGATCGGGGATGTCGTCCCGGGTGGCGTCGCCGCCACTGCCGGCATCGAGTCGGGTGACCGCATCCTTTCGGTCGACGGCTATCCGGTCCGCGGGTTCGAGGATTTCCAACGCCTCGTCGGCACCGCACCCGACCGCCAGGTGACCATCGTCCTCGACCGCGACGGCCGGACCGAGACCATCGCGCTGGTTCCGCAGTCTGCGAACGACACGGATCGCTTCGGCAACAGCCACCGGGTCGGCCGCATCGGCGTCACACGCACGGTCGAGGCGACGGATGTGACGCTCTACCGGCCCAATCCGGTCGAAGCCGTCGGCATGACCTTCGAGGAAATCCGCTTCATCATCGACCGGACCGTCGCCTTCCTCGGCGATTTCTTCGTGGGCCGCGGCGACGTCGAGCAGCTGGGCGGTCCGGTCAAGGTCGCAAAGGTGTCGGGCGAGGTTGCGACTCTGGGCATCGCGGCGCTCGTCAACCTCATGGCGCTGCTCTCGCTGAACATCGGTATCTTCAATTTGCTGCCAATTCCCATGCTCGACGGCGGCCATCTCCTCTATTACCTATACGAGGCGGTCCGGGGGCGTCCGCTGAGTCAGCGGGTACAGGAGATGGGCTTCCGGGTCGGGCTCGCGCTGGTCTTCACCCTGATGGTCCTGACGCTCGTCAATGACCTGTTCTAACCTGCGGATTCCCTAGAGAATCCGTGTGTTGCAGGAATGCACGGGCGCCAACCTTTTGCTAACCCAACGGGGGCTTGCAGCTTGCCCGTGGTTAAAAAAACAGTAAAACCTTTCAATGGAGTTGGCTGGGGCGCTGTGCATGGCGATTCTCCCCGGGCCCGGGTCGCAGAGGCAAAGATTAATATGATGACTGCCACCAAGCTGCTGCGCGGCGTGTTTCTAGCGCTGGCGATCGTTCTGGCAGCGCCGCTGATGGGGGTCGGCGGCGCGTTCTTCGGAGTGGAGGCGGCCCAGGCCCAGACGGTCAGCCGCATTGAAGTTTCGGGGAACCAGCGCGTCGACCGTGGGACCATCGTCCAGCAGCTGACTGTAGGCGTCGGTGACGCTGCAACGGGCGCTCAGCTCAGTGCATCCACGGCCGCGCTCGAGGCCACAGGCCTCTTCCGCACCGTGTCGGTGACGTATTCGGGCGGCGTGCTACGCGTCCGCGTCTCCGAGAACCCGATCGTCGCCTCGGTCCTGTTCGAGGGCAATCAGCGGTTTAACGACGCCGCTCTCCTCAAGATGGTTGAGGTCGGCGACCGTGGCGGCATCAGCGATGACCGCCTGCAGCGCGACGTCGCCACCATCGAGGCGGCATACCGCGAGGCAGGCTTCAACGGCGTCACCGTGACACCGCGTGTCGAGGCGACGCAGGGCGGGCGCATGCGCGTCACCTTCGTCGTCAACGAGGGCCAGCGCACCGGCATCGCCGCGATCAATTTTACGGGCAATGCCAACATCGGCACCGGCACGCTCAAGGGCGTGGTGCGGACCCATGAGACGAACCTCTTGAGCTGGCTGCTCAAGGACGACAACTACACCGAGCAGGGGCTCATGGTGGATGCCGAACTCGTGCGGCTCTACTACGCCAACCACGGCTTCCCCGATGCCCAGGTGAGCTACGTCGCCCAGTACGACTCGAGCCGCAACGGCTACTTCATCAACTTCACCGTCATCGAGGGTGACCGGTTCGACTTCGGCTCGGTCGGCGTCGAGACCAGCATTGCCGGCGTCAATCCCGATGCGCTGCGCGGCACGATCCGCACCTCGCAGGGTGGGCGCTACTCGGTGAACGACCTGCAGAAGACGGCCGAGGATATGGCGTTCGAGGCGACCTCGCAGGGCTACCCCTTCGCCGACGTCCGTCCGCGGCTCGACCGCGACATCGTCAATCATCGCTTCAACGTCACCTATCTCGTCGATGACGGCCCGCGGCTCTACGTCGAGCGCATCGACATCACCGGCAACGACAAGACGCGTGACTTCGTCATCCGTCGCGAGCTGGATTTCGCCGAAGGCGACCCGTTCAACCGCTCGATGGTGGCGCGCGGCAAGTCGAACATCGAAAAGCTCGGCTTCTTCTCCGAGGTTCGTGTCGACGCTACACAGGGCAGTGCCCCCGACAAGGTCATCATCAACGTCTCGGTCACCGAGCAGTCCACGGGCGATTACGGCCTCACGGCTGGCTATTCGACGACCGACGGCGTCCTCGGCGAAGTCTCGCTCACCGAGCGCAACTTCCTCGGCCGCGGCCAGTATCTCCGCGTTGCGGTCGGTGCGTCGCAGGTTGGCAAGACCTTCGATCTGTCCTTCACCGAGCCGCGCTTCATGGGACTGCGGGTGTCGTCCGGCATCGACGTCTACCACCACATCTCCGATGAGACGGGCAGCTCGTTCTACGGCGCGACCTCGACGGGCGGCCAGGTCAGGTTCGGCCTGCCGGTGACCCGCGACATCTCGGCTACGATCTTCACCGGGTTCGAGACCAAGCTGATAGCGGATACCGACGTGCCGCTGTCCGACGTCGTCAACGACGGGGACACGTTCAACAAGGCGTGGGTCGGCTATACGCTCACCTACAACACCCTGGATGATCAGAAGCATCCGCGTGAAGGCGCCCTGGCGACGTTCACGCAGCAGTATGCAGGCGTCAGCTTCAACTACATCAAGAGCGAGGCCAAGGCGCGCTACTTCCTGCCCCTCATGGACGACCTCGGGCTCGTGGCGAGCGTCAAGGGTCAGGCGGGTATCATCAACGACCTGTCCGGCGCTGGCGTCCACCCGGTCGAAACGATCTATCACGGCCCGACCCTGGTCCGTGGCTTCGAGGCACGTGGCATGGGTCCGCGGATCGGCGGCACCGGCGAGCCGATCGGTTCGACGATGTACGCGGGCGCCTCGGTTGAGCTCCAGGCTCCGGTGCCATTCCTGCCCGAGAGCTACGGGTTGAGCGTTGCCGCCTTCGCCGACGCCGCGGTTATCGGCGGCGCGGGTGCCACCCCGCTGGCTCTCGATCCAGGCAGCGTCGACAATCCGCTCAAGGCGTCGGTCGGCGCCTCGATCATCTGGGACAGCCCGTTTGGTCCGCTGCGCGGCGACTTCGCCTACGTCCTGAGCAAGGCGTCGAGCGACCGTACGCAGCTCTTCCAGCTGACGCTCCAGACCTTGCTCT
>JAEZBF010000394.1 GCA_023427545.1 Pseudomonadota bacterium | reverse complement strand
GAGGGTGTAGAGCACCTTCTTGGCGCCACCGCCGACGACCTGGCGGGAGCTTGGGACATGTTCGTTCACGGCGATCCTCCTCGCGCGCTGTTCTAGCGAATTCCGTAGCTCAAGCCGAGATGCTAGCGTGCTTCCGGGGGAGTGCATGATGGATGTCATCGAGATCGCCCGGAGGCGTGATCTGGCGGCGCTGGAAACGGCGCTGCGCGAGAATCCGACTGTTGCGGCGACGCGGAACGCTGATAACGCCTCGCTCTTTAGCTTCCTGCACTACCTGCGCTGGACGGAAGCGATCCCCCTCGTTCGCGCCGCCCTACCGGAGCTCTCCCCGCATGAGGCCGTCATCGCCGGGGACGAGGAGAGACTACGCGCTGCCCTCGCAGCCGGGTGGGACCCCAACGAACGCTCTAGCGACGGCTTCAGCCCCATCGCACTGGCGGCCTTTTTCGGCCGCGAGGCGATGTTCGACCTGCTCCTGCCGCTGACCCACGACCTCAACGAGCGCTCGAGCAATCCCCAGAAGGTCGCCGCTCTGCACGCCGCCGCGGCAAGCCGCAGCAATGGGATTGTCGAAAAGCTGCTGCGCGCCGGCGCCAATCCTGATCTGCAGCAACAGGACGGCTTTACGGCGCTTCACGCCGCGGCGCAGCATGGTGATGCCGTCATTGCCGGCTTGCTGCTCCTCTTCGATGCCGACAGGGATATCCCGACTGCTCACGGCGACCTTCCGCGCGAACTCGCCGAGCGGGCCGGGCACCACTGGCTCGCCGCTCGCCTCTAGGCCACGACGCAACTCCCGCATTAACCGCTCACTGCAAAGCAACTTGCCCGGAGGCGGGCCGGGCGGCACTGGTCTGGGGCGAAGGGAGTACCGGGATGGACCAGTCGTCTGAGCGCAGCCAAGCGGATCAGCAAAGATACCGCGAGCTGCTGCTCGCCCACCTCGCCGGCCGCGAGCTCAAGGAAATCCTGTTCTTCGTCAATCCGCGTCGCTTCGAGTTGCTCCGGAAATCCATCGGTGACCTCCTGCAGCGTTCCGAGACGCGGGTGCTGAACGTGGCTGGCGGCCCTTTTGCGCTCGAGTTCTACCTGGCGGGACGGCAGGCGGATATCACCTCCATCGACATCGATCCCGCCCTGCCGGACCTGCATGCCGCTCTGCTGGCCGAGGGCCTCATCGCAGGTTCGACACATCACACTTCAGATGTGCTCACGTACGAACCGCAAGGGTCGTACGACCTCATCATCATCAACGACCTGCTGTATTCCAGGGCGGTCGATTTCACGGCCATACTCGAGAAGTACCGGCATCACCTCAGCCCCGGCGGCGTGCTCTACTTCGATATCCTCGACCAGCGGGCCAGTGCCGTCTGGCGTGCATTCAACAAGGACGCGCGGTTCCGGCGCTACTCGATCGATGCGGTCCGGGGACAACTCCAGGGCGCCGGGTTCCGGATCGAGTCCGAACAGCCGTCGTTCGGCATCAAGGGCGGGCTCGACGCGCTGGCGCGCCGCCTGCTCTTCAGGATCTTCGGCATCGCCAACAACGTCGTGTTCAAAGCACGGCGGAAAGCGGCGACCGGCATCGTTGCCGCCTTCGTGTCCCTGCTTCTCGGCATTGACTATCTGGCTGTCGAGCTGGGCTAGCTCGCCAGACTTACCGAGTAGTGTAGCCGCCGTCGATCACCATGATCTCGCCGGTGATGTAGCTCGCCGCTGGAGAACAAAGGAACAGCGCACCGGCCGCAACCTCATCGACGCTGCCGGGCCGCTCCATCGGTGTCTGCTGCTTCCAGACCGGGCCCCACACAGGATCGGCGAGACCGCCATTGGTCATGTCGGTTGTGATGTAACCCGGCGCGATGGCGTTTACCCGGATATTGTCGGCGGCGTAGTCCGACGCAAGGCTCTTGGTCATCATGTGCACCGCGGCCTTGCTCGAATTGTAGGCGACCTGCCGCTGCGGGATGTTCGAGATCAGCCCCGAGATCGAACCGATGTTCAGGATGACGCCGCCGCCCTGCTGGCGCATCGGCTCGAGCACGGCCTGGCAGCAGAGCCAGAGCGAATCGAGGTTGGTCGTCATGATCCGGCGGTAGCGCTCCCAGGCGAAGCTGGTGGTTTCGCCATGCGCCGCCACACCGGCATTGTTGACGAGGATATCGATCCGGCCGGCGGCTTCGAGCGCCGACTGGATCAGCGCTCCCGGCGCCGACAGGTCCTCCATGTCGGCCTGCAGGTATCTGACGCTTCGCCCGCCACCAGCCGCCTCGATCTCCGCCATTCCGAGGTCGTTCGGCGTCCGGGAACTGGCGATAACCTGTGCTCCCGCTTCCGCCAGCGCCTTGGCGATGCCCAAGCCGATGCCGCGGCTGGCGCCGGTCACCAGCGCGATTTTCCCGTCCACCCGGAACTTGTCTAGGATCATTGGTTCCCCCCTCAGGTTTGGGCGGACCATATCAGGCCGCAAGCCGAGCGCCAGCGGCCGCCATTGCCGGAAATGAGGCGTCGTGCCAACCTTGACCATTTGGTCAAGGGAGGCTCGTCGGTGCGGATCGGTGTTCCCAAGGAGATCAAGAACCACGAATACCGAGTGGGCCTTACGCCCGAGAGCGTGGTCGAGCTGGTACACGCCGGGCACAAGGTCATGGTCGAGACCCAGGCCGGAGCCGGAATCGGCGCCTCGGACAACGACTATCGCGACGCCGGCGCCGATATCGCCAACGACGCCCGTCAGGTCTTCGACGCCGCCGAGATGATCGTGAAGGTGAAGGAGCCGCAAGCCGGCGAACGGGCCATGCTCCGCGCCGACCAGATCCTCTTCACCTACCTGCACCTCGCGCCCGACGACGAACAGACGCGCGACCTGCTCAAGTCGGGGGTGACGGGCATTGCCTACGAGACGGTCACCGACCCGTCCGGCGCCCTGCCCCTGCTCAAGCCGATGAGCCAGGTGGCGGGACGCATGTCGATCCAGGCCGGCGCCACCGCCCTCGAGAAGGCGCACGGCGGGCGCGGGGTCCTGCTCGGCGGCGTTCCGGGCGTGCAGCCCGGCAAGGTGGTGATCATCGGCGGCGGGGTGGTCGGCTATCATGCCGCCGAGAACGCGGTCGGTCTCTCTGCGGACGTCACCATCTTCGACAAGTATCCCCCCGCGCTCGAGCGGCTGCAGGGCCATTTCGGCGCCAAGGCGCGGGTGCTCTATTCGTCCAAGGCCGCGATTGCTTCGGCCGTGACCACCGCCGACCTGGTGATCGGCGCCGTGCTCGTGCCGGGAGCCGAGGCGCCCAAGCTCGTCACGCGGGAGATGCTGCGGACGATGAAGACCGGCGCCGTGCTCGTCGACGTCGCCATCGACCAGGGCGGCTGCTTCGAGACCAGCCGGCCGACCACCCATGCCGATCCCACCTACGTCGTCGACGGCATCGTCCACTACTGCGTCGCCAACATGCCGGGCGCGGTTGCGCGCACCTCGACCTACGCGCTCAACAACGCCACCCTGCCCCACGTGATCCGGCTCGCCAACCTGGGCTGGCGCGATGCGCTGCTTGCCGACCCGCATTTGCGGAACGGGCTCAACGTCTGGAACGGCAAGGTCACGTTCAGGGCCGTCGCCGAGGCTCAGGGGCTGGACTACGTTCCCGCCGATCAAGCCCTTGCGGCGTGAGCGGAAGCAACGTCCGACACTGGCGATAAATAGTACTTATCTTTACAGCGCTGCCGCTTTCCCATATTTCTCCGCCCGCGGGCGGCACGCCCGCCGCGGCTCAAGGAGCTGCGGTCACCAGGGAGGACCAAGGCCTGGAGACGTGGATGCGAGCTGCCCGGCACTGCCCCGGTGGCGCCGCACCCGCTTGAACGCGCCACCGCGCCGCAAGGCGACGGAGCGACGCGCCGTCTCTCCGCTGCGGGACGAACAACGGAGTTTCTCATGAAGATGATCAAACTGCTCGCGGCAGTCGCTTTTGGTGCGATGGCCGTCGGCGGCACGACGCTCGCCTCGGCCCAGGACAAGGGCCTTGTCGGCGTGCTGATGCCGACCAAGACCTCGCAGCGCTGGATCAATGACGGCGACGCCGTCAAGTCGCAGCTCGAGGCCAAGGGCTATACCGTCGACCTACAGTACGCGCAGGACGACATTGCCAACCAGCTCAGCCAGCTCGAGAATGAGATCACCAAGGGTCCCAAGGCCCTGATCATCGCTTCGATCGACGGCACCACGATGGCCGACGCGCTGCAGAAGGCCGCCGATGCGGGTATCGTCGTGGTCGCCTATGACCGCCTGATCAAGAAGACCCCGAACGTCGACTACTACACCTCGTTCGACAACTTCGGCGTTGGCGTGCTTCAGGCCAATTCGCTGGTGAAGGGCCTCAAGGAGCGCTTCCCGGACGTGAAGCCGTGGAACGTTGAGCTGTTCGGCGGTTCGCCCGACGACAACAACGCGTTCTTCTTCTACGACGGCGCCATGTCCGTCCTGCAGCCGCTGATCGATGCCGGCGACATCAAGATCGTCTCCGGCCAGACCGGCATGGACAAGGTCGGCACGCTGCGCTGGCTCGCCGCCACCGCCCAGGCCCGCATGGACAATCTGCTCTCGGCCAACTACTCGAACGGCACCGTGGTGCACGGCGTGCTCTCGCCGTATGACGGGCTGAGCCGCGGCATCATCGAGTCGCTCCGCGCCGTGGGCTACGGCACCGCCGACCAGCCCTGGCCGATCGTCACCGGTCAGGACGCCGAGACCGCATCGGTCAAGGCGATCATCGCCGGCGAGCAGTACTCGACCGTGTTCAAGGACACCCGCGACCTCGCCAAGGCGACGGTCGAACTGGTCGACACCGTCCTGTCGGGCGGCAAGCCGGAAGGGCTGGACGAGAAGACCTACAACAACGAGGTCAAGGTCGTTCCCTCCATCCTGCTGACCCCGTACGAGGTCGATGCGACCAACTACCAGAAGCTCGTCGTCGACTCGGGCTACATCAAGCCGGAAGAGCTGAAGTAAGCTTCGCAGGAAACGTGAACACGGGGGCCTCGCGATTCATCCGCGGGGCCCTTTTCGCTGGCGGGAGGGCTGGCTAACTTGTCTCACCTGCCGGAGGAGCAGCGGACCATGGCTTCACCGATCCTGGAGATGCGCGGCATCACCAAGACGTTCCCGGGCGTGAAAGCGCTCTCGGACGTGAACCTTCGGGTCGAAGAAGGGGAAATCCACGCGGTCGTCGGCGAGAACGGCGCCGGCAAATCGACGCTGATGAAGGTGCTTTCCGGCGTCTATCCGGCGGGGTCCTACGAAGGCCAGATCGTTTATCGCGGCAAGGAGGTGCACTTCAAAGGCATCCATGACAGCGAGCACGTCGGCATCGTCATCATCCATCAGGAGCTCGCCCTCGTGCCGATGCTCTCGATCAACGAGAACATCTTCCTGGGCAACGAACACGCCACCATGGGGGTGATCGACTGGGATGCCAACGAGCAGCGCACGCGGGAACTGCTCAAGACGGTCGGCCTTAATGAGGACCCGCGGACGCTGATCACCAACATCGGGGTGGGCAAGCAGCAGCTGGTCGAGATCGC
>JAEZBF010000386.1 GCA_023427545.1 Pseudomonadota bacterium | reverse complement strand
TATCCACCCCGAGACCGGCGAAGATCGTCGCGAACTCGACCGCAACGTAGCCGCCGCCCTCGATCAGGATGGTCCTGGGCAGCGCCCTGAGGTCGAAGGCCTCGTTTGAGGTGATACCGAGCTCGCGCCCCGGAATATCGGGCACGTAGGGATGGCCGCCGGTTGCAACCAGCACGTAGCGCGTGTGCAGCTCGCGCGCGCCGTTGACCAGCCGCACCGTATTGGGCCCCGCCAGCACCGCGCGATCGCGGATGATCTCGACGCCCGGCTTCTCCAGCGCAGCGACGTAGGCCGCCTCGAGCCGGGCGATCTCCTTGTCCTTGTTCCTGATCAGCGTCGGCCAGTCGAAGCTCGCATCGACGTGCCAGCCGAAGCTCGAGGCGACGTCGAACTGATCGGAGAAGCGGCTGGCGTAAACCAGCAGCTTCTTGGGCACGCAGCCGCGGATCACGCAGGTGCCGCCGACCCGGTACTCCTCGACGACGGCAACCTTTGCGCCGTAGGTCGCGGCCATCCGCGCCGCGCGCACGCCGCCCGAACCCGCACCGATCACTACGAGGTCATAGTCGCTCACGGCCAACCCGCACTGAGGCGGTCCTGCCGCCGGCAGCGGCGCTTCGCATAAAAAAAGACCCCGCACAAGGCGGGGTTCGGAACCTGGGATGCCGTCGGGATCAGAGATCGACGCCCTCGGCCTTGAGCTCGGCCTTCACCTTGGCGAAGAACTCGGTGCGCAGGTTGCTCTGCCAGATCTGCAGGACCGTCTGCAGGTCGTTGTTGATCTGACCGGTGGTGCTCGAAAGCTTCATGCCGACCGGCGACTCGTAGAACGCGACGATCTGCTGGAGCTCGTCCATGGTGAAGCGCGCCGCATAGAGCCGCGCGAACTGATCGAGCAGCTCGCCCTTGCGGTCCTTGTAGGTATCGATCGTCTTGGTGATCGCGGTCTCGAGCGCGGTCGAGATATCGGGCTTCTGCGCCACCATGGTGTGCATGGTCTCGACGGCGGTGTTGACCAGCGCCGATTCATAAACGTTCGCCCGGTCGGTGAGGTCGATGTACTTGCGCGCCAGCGCGAGGTGCTCGGGGGCGACCTCCTGCTGGGCGAACGCCGGCAGCCCGATGGCCGAAAGACTAAGTGCCGTCACCACGACCATCGCCAAGCGGCGCACAAACAACGTCATCGTCCTATCCATGTTCGAATTCACCCCGTTTGCCAGCGCCGAGCTCTAGGCGTCGATCGCCGCGCCCCCCTCCGGTCCTGCAACATAAGCCCGTCTGCAGAGACCAAGGAAGAGGCCGTGCTGCACGACACCAGGTATCTCCAGGAGAGCGGTTGAGAGCGCTTCTGGCGCTGAAATGCGGCCAAAAAAAGCATCGAGAATGAGATGGCCGCCGTCGCTCACGAAGGCGTCGCCGTCGGGCCGCTCGCGCAGCTCGAGGCCTCCCTCCGCACCGAACTCGCGCATCACCGCCTCGACTGCGCGTCGGGTGGCGCCGAGCCCGAACCGGTTCACCTCGACCGGCAAGGCACACCGCCCCAAGCTCTCCACGTGCTTGCTGCTATCGGCGATGATGACCAGCCGGGCCGATGCGGCAGCGACGATTTTCTCCCGCAGCAAGGCGCCGCCGGCGCCCTTGATCAGGGCCAGTCCGGGGCCGATCTCGTCCGCCCCGTCGACGGTGAGGTCGAGCTCGGGCTGGGCGTCGAAGTCGGCGAGCGGAATGCCGAGCTCGCGCGCCTGCGCTTCGGTGGCGTTGGACGTCGGCACGCAGATGCAGTCCAGTCCAGCAGCCACTCGCGCGCCCAGCAGGTCGACGAATTCACGCGCCGTCGATCCGGTGCCCAGGCCGATCCGCATGCCCGAGCGCACTTCTTCCAGCGCCGCCGCGGCTGCAGCCCGTTTGAGATTGTCTGCCATGTGCCCTCGTGCCCCCGGCAGCGTGCTAGGAGGCGCTACGCCCGGTGTCAATCGCCGGCTCACGCACAGGTGAGTGGCAAATGTGCCATCGAGGCAACACACTGTCGCCGAGGTGGCGCCGGTATGGCCATTTGATGGCGTTGGCACTTTCCGCGCGCCGCCGACGCCGCTAAGTCACTGGGAATCATCGCCCCCCTCCGGGGCAATTGGGGACTCGCTCGAATGCTGAACTTGAAGACCATCGCGGGCTCGCTGCTGGTAGCGGTGCTGACGCTGGGCGCGGCAGCGCCGTCCAAGGCCGCCTTTGTCTACAATCCCGAAACCAGCACATGGGGCGTCGAGACGGCCTCTGCCCCGTCGCGCAAGGTGCGCGGCAGCAGCATCAAGCGCGAGATCGTCGCCTACCAGACCAAGCTCAAGCCGGGCACGGTCGTCGTCGAAACCGCCGAGCGCCGGCTCTATTTCGTCCTCCCCGACGGCCAGGCCATCAAGTACGGCATCGGCGTCGGCCGCGACGGCTTCCGCTGGTCGGGCACGCACCGCATCACCCGCAAGGCCGAGTGGCCGGGCTGGACGCCGCCGCCGCAGATGCGCAAGCGCGTCCCCGGCCTGCCCGCCTACATGCCCGGCGGTCCGAACAATCCGCTGGGCGCCCGCGCCATGTACATCGGCTCGACGCTCTATCGCCTGCACGGCACGTCCGAGCCCTGGACGATCGGCGAGGCGGTCTCCTCGGGCTGCATCCGGCTGACCAATGAGGACGTGATCGACCTCTACAACCGCGTCCAGGTCGGCGCGACGGTCGTCGTCCACCAGTAGCCACTGCTCCCATCGATTGACCCGAAGGCCGGTCCCTGGACCGGCCTTTTCGTTTGCCGGCCGGAACGGCGGCGCGGTATGACAGGGGATGGCCGTCACCCTCATCGATCGCGCGCCCGCCTCGGCGGCGCAACCGGCAGCTGGCTTCCGCCCGCTGGTCGATCGCTATGGCCGCCGGATCACCTACCTGCGCGTTTCGGTTACCGACCGCTGCGATTTCCGCTGCGTCTACTGCATGGCCGAGGACATGACCTTCCTGCCGCGCAAGGAGGTTCTGAGCTTTGAGGAAATCGATACGATCGTTGCCGCCTTCGTTGCGCGCGGCACGCGCAAGGTCCGCCTGACCGGCGGCGCGCCGCTGGTGCGGCGCGACATCATGGCGCTCGTCGAGCGGCTCGGCAGCTACATCGGCCGCGGCCTCGACGAACTGACGCTGACCACCAACGGCAGCCAGCTCCGCCGCCACGCGACCGGCCTCCACGCCGCGGGCGTGCGCCGCATCAACGTCTCGCTCGACACGATCGATGCGCAGCGCTTCACCGCCATCACGCGTCGCGGCCGGATCGCCGACGTGCTCGACGGCATCGAGGCCGCTACTGCCGCGGGGCTCAAGGTCAAGCTCAACATGGTCGCGATGCGCGGCGTCAACGACGACGAGATCGAGCCGATGATCCGCTGGGCGCATGGCCGCGGCTTCGGCCTGACGCTGATCGAGGGCATGCCGCTCGGGGAAGTCGGCATCGACCGCGTCGACACCTACCTCCCGCTGCGCGAGTTGCGGGAGCGGCTGGCGGAGCGCTTCACCCTCGAGCGTGTCGACCACCGCACCGGCGGGCCGGCCCGCTACGATTATGTCCGCGAGACCGGCGGCCTGCTCGGCTTCATCACGCCGATGAGCCACAACTTCTGCGAAAGCTGCAACCGCGTCCGCCTCACCGCGACCGGGCAGCTCTACATGTGCCTGGGGCAGGACGACATGGTCGACCTCCGCGCCGCGGTCCGCGGCGCGGCGCCCCGCGCGCTCGATGCGGCGCTCGACCGCGCCATGCAGCTCAAGCCGAAGGGTCACGACTTCGTCCTCGACCGCGACCACCATGCGCCGGCGCTGTCGCGCCACATGAGCGTGACGGGCGGCTAGTGCCCGAGCCGCTGGGCAGGCTGCTCGGCAGCGGCAATGTCGCCGAGGTCTTCGCCTACGGCAGCCACGCCCTCAAGCTCTACCGGACCGGGACCAGCAAGGCGTCGCCCTTCCGCGAAGCCGCCAACCTCGCGGTCATCGAATCTCTCGGCATCAGCGCCCCGCGCGTGCTTGAATTGATCGAGCATGGTGGCCGCTGGGGCGTCGTCATGACGCTCGCCGAGGGTGAGCCGCTGGGCAAGCGGATGCTCACGCAGACGGAACGGATCGACTTCATCGGCGGCCTCGTCGCCCTCCAGCGGCGGCTTCATGCTCTCCCCGCGCCGGGGCTCCCGGCGCTCAAGCACCGGCTTGCTTCGCGCATCGCAGCCGCGGCCGAACTCGGCCCCACCACCAAGGCCCATCTGCTGACCGCCCTCTCCGCGCTTCCTGATGGCGACCGCCTCTGCCACGGCGACTTTCACCCATGGAACATCCACGGCGATCCGGAGACCGCCACCATCGTCGACTGGCTCGACGCCACCGCCGGCCCACCCGAAGCCGACGCCTGCCGCTCCTACCTGCTGTTCCACCAGTACGACCCCGGCGTCGCCCGCTTGTACCTGACGGCCTTTTCAGCCGCCGCGGGAACGCCCGAAGCCAACATCCTCGACTGGCTGCCCATCATGGCCGCCGCGCGGCTCGTCGAGCTGCCGCCGGAGCAGCGCCCGCAGCTCCTCGCCCTGATGGGTGACAACGCAGCGCAGGCTGCCCAGTAAATGTGAACGGCCGCGCGCAACGCGGCGGCGCGTGGCCGCGTTACGGCGCCATGCAAGACACTCTTACCCTGGTCAACCGCCTCAGACGCACCGCCGAACGGATCGGCGAGTGGCGCGCCGCTGCAGCCCGCTTCCGTGCAACCCTGGGGCTCACCAACATCGACGAGACGCTCGACATGGAGCGCATCATCGCCGCCATCCAGCGCGAGATCGTCGCCTTCGACGAGCTCGTGCAGGAGATCGAGCAGAAGAGCCGCGGCGCCTCCGGCGACATGGCTGAACTGCGCGAGACCCTGCGGTTGCTGCTCATCGAGTTCAACGAGCTGCACGACAAGGCGCCCACCCTCCGCCGCGGCATGGGTGCTCC
>JAEZBF010000382.1 GCA_023427545.1 Pseudomonadota bacterium | reverse complement strand
CCCGATCGAATCTTCGAAGGCTATGGCCCGAACATCGCCGCGATCGACCGGCTGATCGATAACGGCGCAACCCTGCTGCTCACGCTCGATTGCGGCACCGTCAGCGACGAGCCCATCGCCCATGCGCGCTTGCGCGGCATCGACGTCCTTGTGATCGACCATCACCTCTCCGACTTCGAGCTCCCCCCCGCGAACGCCATCGTCAACCCGAACCGGCCGGACGAGATTTCGGGCCTCGGCTATCTCTGTGCCGCCGGCGTGGCGTTCATGGCGCTGGTTGCGGTCAACCGCGAGTTGCGGCGCCGCGGCGTCAGTGCATTGCCCGACCTGATGGGGCTGATCGACCTCGTGGCGCTTGCGACCGTTTGCGACGTCGTCCCTCTGGTTGCGCTCAACCGTGCGTTCGTGCTGCGCGGGCTCGAGGTCGCGCGCCGGGGCCATAACCGTGGGATGGAGGCGCTGGCTCTTGCAGCCAGGCTCAGCGGGCCCCTCAGCCCATACCACCTTGGTTTCCTGATCGGGCCGCGCATCAACGCTGGCGGACGGATCGGCGATGCCGCCCTGGGGGCACGGCTGCTTTCGCTAGACGACGAACACGCGGCCCTGGTGATCGCCGCGCGGCTGGACGAGCTTAACGCCGAGCGTCAGCGCATCGAGGTTGAGGCCGTCGAGGAAGCGACGGCAGCCGCCGAAGCCGAGATCGGCGGCGGGGACGGGCCTCCGGTCCTCATCCTCGCGTCGGGCAAGTGGCACCCGGGCATCGTCGGCCTGGTTGCCGCACGGCTACGGGAACGGTTCGAGCGTCCGGCATTCGCGATCGCTCTCGGCCCCGACGGCACCGGCACGGGCTCCGGCCGGTCGATGCCCGGCGTGGACCTTGGGGCGGCCGTCATCGCCGCCGTCGAAGCCGGCATCATCGGCAAGGGCGGCGGCCACGCGATGGCGGCGGGCGTGACGATCAAGCCCGGCCAGATGGGACCGTTCCGTGCGCATATCTTTGAGCGACTCGCGGGGGCAGTGCAGGTCGCCCGCGCCGGCACGTCGTTGTCCGTCGATGCCGCGATCACTGCCCGTGGCGCAACGCCGGAACTCGTGCATGAAGTCGAACGCGCAGGGCCTTTCGGCGCCGGCAACCCCACGCCGATCTTTGCTCTGCCTGCCCATGCGGTGAAGTTCCCCGAGTTGGTGGGCCCCGCGGGGCATGTACGGGTGACTCTCGTCTCGGGGGACGGTGCACGGCTCCGCGCCATCGCCTTTCGTGCGGCACAGACTCCACTGGGCCAGGCGTTGCTCCAGGCCGGCAATGACGCTGTGCTGCACGTTGCAGGTTGCCTCACGCTCGACACTTACCAGGGCCGGGAGCAGGTGAACCTGAGGATCAGCGACGTTGCGCTGCCGCCAACATAGGTCTTGCTTGCATCCCCCGGTCGCGCCGGTAAACTGCGCCGCCGCGGGGTTCCGAGCGCTTTGTCGCCGGGGCTTGCCGCACGCATTCACGGGCGGCATATAGGCCACCTCTCGCCCCGGATCGCACAGTCAGATGAGCAAGACAGCTACCTTCGACAACTACGACAAAGCGCCGACTATCGGCACGCGGCTGTTGTCCCGTTTCGTCGAGACCATGGGCAAGCGGCTGCTCGCCGGCGTTCGCTACGGCGCGCTTACCGTCACGTTCCCCAATGGCCGCAGCAACACCGTGGGCAGCACGGCGACCGGCCATCATGCGATCCTCAAGCTCAACAACTTCAACGTCATCCGCGAGGCGATGCATCGCGGCACGGTTGGCTTTGCCGCCGCCTACATCAACGGCGATATCGAGGTGCCCGACCTCACCGCGCTGTTTCGCTTCTTCCTGCAGAACCGCGACGTGTTCGACCGCGCCAGCATGGGCATGTTCAAGAAGGCGGCGCAGGACATCGCCTATCATGTCGCCCGCCGGAACACGAAGGAGCAGGCCAAGCAGAACATTGCCGAGCACTACGACCTCGGCAACGACTTCTATGGCGAGTGGCTCGATCCCTCGATGACCTATTCCTCGGCGGTATTCACCTCCGGGGACCAGTCGCTCGAGGCGGCGCAGCGCGCGAAGTATCACCGCGTCGCCGACATGGCCGGCATCAAGCCCGGCGAGACGGTTCTCGAGATCGGCTGCGGCTGGGGCGGCTTCGCCGAGACCGCTGTACGCGACTACGACGCCCGGCTCAAGGGCATCACTCTCTCCAAGGAACAGCTGAAGTTCGCGCGGGAGCGGCTGCGCAGCCAGGGCCTCGACAGCAAGGCCACCCTCGAACTCGAGGATTACCGCGACACCACCGGCGAGTTCGACCACGTCGCTTCGATCGAGATGATCGAGGCGGTGGGCGAGGACCACTGGCCGCACTACTTCAAGGCCGTGCACGACCGGCTCAGGCCCGGCGGCACCGCCGCGATCCAGGCCATCACCATCCGCGATAAGGATTTCGAGGCCTACAAGTCGGGCCCCGACTTCATCCAGCGCTACATCTTCCCCGGCGGCATGCTGCTGACCAAGTCGGCCATGCGCGAGCAGGGCGTGCGGGCCGGGCTGGTGCTGGAGGCGGTCGAGAACTTCCGCCTCTCTTATGCCCGTACGCTGCGGCTATGGCGGGACCGCTTCCTCGAGCGCTGGCCCATGATCGCAGCTCTCGGCTACGACGAGGCCTTCCGGCGCAAGTGGGTCTATTACCTCTGCTACTGCGAGGCGGGGTTCGAGGAAGGCTCGATCGACGTGGGAATCTATCAGTACCGCAAGCCGGCCTGAGCAAGGCGCTGGCAGGGGCCGTCGCTAGCCACGGCCAGTGCCGTGGCTAGCTCGGCTTCAGGATTTCACGGCTCCGGCCGTCAGCCCGGCGATGATGTGCCGCTGCGCGGCAAAGAACACGATGATCGTGGGCAGGATCGTGAGCGTGATGAACGCCAGGATCAGCTGCCAGTCGGTCATGAACTCGCCCTTGTAGACCATGATGCCGAGCGGCCAGGGGTACTTGCTGTCCGAGTTCAGCAGGATGAGAGGCAGCAGGTAGCTGTTCCAACTGCCCACGAACGACAGGATGCCGACCGTGGCGATGATCGGCCGCGCCAGCGGCAGCGTCACGTACCAGAAGAACCGCAGGTAACCCGCGCCGTCGACGAACGCGGCGTCGAAGAGCTCGCTCGGCATGCCCCGGAAGTAATTGCGGAACAGCAGGATGCTCATGCCCAGCCCGAACGCCACCTGCGGCAGCACGACGCCCCAGTAGGTGTCCAGCAGCCCGAGGTCCCGCACCCGGTTGAAGAGCGGCAGGATGGCGGTGGCCGCCGGGAACATCAGTCCGAGCAGGAAGTAGTTCAGCAGCATGCGCCCGCCGAAGAACTTGACGTGCGCGAAGGTGAAGGCGGCCATCGCCCCGCACGCGAGAGTCAATGTGACGGTGAGGACGGCGATGAGCAGCGAATTGCCCATCTGCAGCCAGTAGCGTTTGCCCGCCAGGATGTCGGTGTAGTTGGACCAGATCCATTCCCTGGGCAGCCCGAAGGCGTTGCTGCGCAAATCACCCAGCGTCTTGAAGCCACCCAGTGCCGTGGTCACCAGCGGCACGATCACGATCGCCGCGACGATGATAAGACACGCATAGAGATAGAACTGCGTGGCGGTGCTTGGCGGCCGGCCCGAAATTGCTTCGACGCGTGGCTTGACGATCTCGGGCGAGGTGAGGATGGCGTCAGTCATTTCGCATGAACACCTGGCGGTAGGTAAAGGCGAGCGTAACGCAGATGACGAACAGCACGACGCCAACGGCGCTGCCGAAGCCCACCTGCATGCGCATCACCCCGAACGTGTAGAGGAACGTCACCATAGTCTGGGTGGAATTGAGCGGTCCGCCACCTGTGAGCGGCATGATCATGTCGAAGAACTGCAGCGATCCGACCACGGCGAAGAACAGCGAAAGGCGAACGGTTGAGCCGAGCAGGGGCAACGTGACGAGCTGGAACTTCTGCCAGCCGGTCGCGCCATCTATATCGGCGGCCTCCAGCACGTCGCGGTCGATCGCCTGCAGGCCGGCGATAAACAGCATCATGTGAAAACCAAAGTATTTCCAGATGATTACGCCCAGAACCGCTGCCATCGCGGTGTTCTTGTCGGCGAGCCAGAATGGCGCCTGCTGGCCGAACAGCGGGAAGATTGTGGAAACAAGCCCGAACTGGCCGTCATAGACGAAGCGCCAGATCATGCCGGCGGCGACGTCGGCCAGCACGTAGGGCAGAAAAAAGATGAGCCGGAAGGCCACCGCGCCCTTGATCCGCGAGGTGACCATGGTCGCGAGCCACAGTGCCAACGGCACCTGGAGCGCGATTGAGACGAGGATGATGAGCCCGTTGTTGATCAGAGCCTGGCGGAAGGGGCCCGCCTTGAAGATCATCTCGAAGTTCTTGAGGCCCACCCACTGCGTCGGCAGGCTGTAGCCGTTCCAGTTGTAGAACGAGTACCAGGCCGCCTCGCCCATCGGCAGGATGACGA
>JAEZBF010000367.1 GCA_023427545.1 Pseudomonadota bacterium | reverse complement strand
AAGCCGCACCGCGCGCGATGATCTCGGCCATCTTCCTTTCGATCTGGCGCAGGTCGTCCTCGGAGAACGGCCCCTCCTCGCGATAGAAATCGTCGTAGAAGCCGTTCTCGATAACCGGTCCAATGGTGACCTGCGTGTGCGGCCAGAGCTCCTGCACCGCTTCGGCGAGCACGTGCGCGGCATCGTGCCGGATCAGCCCGAGGCCGTCGGCGGAATCGCGCATGACGAATTCCACGCGGGCATCTGCATTCAGCGGGTCGGACAGGTCCGACAGCGCGCCGTCGACCTTCATCGCTACCGTGCGCTTGGAGAGGCTGGGGGAGATCCCCTCGACCACGGTGGTCCCGGTGGTGCCCGCCGCGTACTCGCGAACCGCACCGTCAGGGAACGTCACCTTGATCGACATGATAAACTCCAATGGGTTGAGCTCGCCGCTCGGCGAGGCGCGCTCTCTAGCACGCTGCGGGTATCGATAAAACCTCGCTGTCGAGGGGCCGATTCATCGACTGCGCGCCAAGCCTCAGCGGGATTGATGAGATCGGCCTACCGCCACCGGCCGTAGCGCCACGGCAGGTACCAGTGCGCACCGGTCGGCAGCGCCTCCGGCACCGGATCATAGCCGTGCGTACCGCCCGGCCGGCAGCGGGTGAAGCGTGAGAGTCCCATCCAGCCGCCCGGCCAGAAGCCGAATCTCCAGATCGCCTCCTGGGTGTACTCTGAACAGCTTGGCGCATGCCGGCAGGTGCGGCCCACGAACGCGGAGAAGGTGTAGCGGTAGAGGACGATCAGCCCGACCGACAGCACCTTGAAGGGCAGATCGACCGCCTGCCAGAATCCCGCGATGGCCCGTTGCATCACGAAGCCGCGACAACCGGTTGCGCGCGTTCGCCACCCGCAGCGATCTGGTCCAGGGCATCCACGACCGCGTCGAACACCAGCAGTGTCGAGGCGTGTCGAGCCCGGTAGTCACGCACCGGCTCGAGGTAGCGCAAGTCGGCCCACCGGCCATCAGGGGGTGCACCTTCCTCACGCAGCATTGCATACATCTGCGCGCGCACCTGGCGAAGCTCGTCCGGTGTGGACCCGACGATGTTGCCGGCAACGATCGCTGCCGAGGTCTGGCCCAGCGCGCAGGCCGCGACATGCTGGCCGAACGCCACGACGACGCCATCGGCAACGTTCACGTCCACCTCGACCACGGAGCCGCAAACACGGCTTGTCCGGCGCGCGGAAGCGTCCGGGGAACTTAGCCGCGGCGCCTGCGGTGCATTCGCGGCGATCTCGAGGATCTTTTCGGAATAGAGATCGCTCAGTTCCATAAACCGAACATTGCCGTTTCTTGTGGCGCTGGGGGTCCCCACTATATAAGGGCGGCAAGCCACAATGTCAGTGCCGCCCCGCGGCCCCGAGAGAACCCGATGGACGCCAGCGTCAGAGCCCAGCCCGCAGTCCTCCCGGCCGAGGCGCCGCGCCGTCCAAGCCGGGCCGAGGCGGAAGCTGCTGTGCGTACGCTCATCGCCTGGGCGGGCGACAATCCCGACCGCGAGGGCCTGCTCGACACCCCGCGCCGGGTCGTGTCGGCGTACGAGGAGCTCTATTCGGGCTATGGGGAAGTCCCCGCCGAGATCCTGACGCGCACGTTCAAGGAAGTCGGCGGCTACGACGATATCGTGCTAGTCCGCGATATCCCGTTTTCCTCCCATTGCGAGCACCACATGATGCCGATGACGGGTAAGGCGCATATCGCCTACCTGCCGCATGATGGCGTGGTGGGTCTCAGCAAGCTGGCGCGGGTGGTCGACGTCTTCGCACGCCGGCTGCAGACGCAGGAGAACCTCACGGCCCAGATCATCGAGGCGATCAACGATCATCTCGGCCCGCGCGGCGCCGCCGTCATGCTCGAGGCGGAGCACACCTGCATCTCCATGCGCGGCCTCAAGTCCGAGGGCCTCTCGACGATCACGCACCGTTTCACCGGCGTCTTCGCCGAGGATCGAAACGAGCAGGATCGCTTCTTCGCAATGGTGCGCCAGCGCTGAGCAGCTTGCGCGTGCCGACCGCTTCCTCGTCTTACGCAAAGGCCGCCCGAGGGGCCATAGCACTCATCGTTGCGACGATGCTGGTCTGTTTCGGGATGCTGCTCGACAGGGTCATCGTTTATCCCGAGCAGTCGCGGCAGGTCGCTCTCTGCTTTGGCTACATGCTCACCGACCCCGACACCCACAAAGCGCAGTGTGGCCCCAAGGCCGCTTCGAAGGTGGACGCCGACGTCTCGCCTGCCGCAGGATAGAGGCCTGATCTTGGGGGACCATCGGTGACCGTCGATATCTTGCCGGCCGAGGCAGCGCGAGGTGAACAGCACATCCGCGTCGCCAGTCGCTTGTGGCCGGTCCTCGCGGTCATAGGCCTTGCCCTCGCCGGGGCCCTGCTGCGCTATGTCGTCTTCGCCGTGCAGACAGGGCAGTCGGGTCCCCTCGCCTATTTCGATGCGCTCTGCGTCTGGGACTGCGGTTGGTACAAGACCATCATCCAGACCGGCTACGACCTGGAGCCGGGAACCCGGCTTCGTCCCGGTGCGGCCAACTGGGCGTTCTTCCCGCTCTATCCCCTCATGGTCGATGGACTGACGACGCTGACGCAGCTGCCGGTCACCGTCGCCGGCTTCCTGCTCTCCACCACCATCATCGTCGCCGCTACCGTCGCCAGCCGTCCGCTCTTTGAGGGGAACGACCGGGCCTATTGGCTGTGCGCCTTCATGGTGATGGTCGGGCCGTTCTCCTTCCTCTTCAACACGATCTACACCGAGAGCCTCTTCATCCTGCTCACGGTGCTCGCCCTGGTCAGTTTGAAGCGCGGCGAGTACGTGACGGCGGGCTTGTTCAGCGCGTTCCTGTCGGCCACGCGAGTTACCGGCGTGCTCATGGTCTTTGGCATCGTTGCTCAGGCGCTGCAGGACCATCTCAAGGGCGGAGGAACCTGGCGCGGCTTCCCTGCCCGCGTTCTCACCGACACCAGGCTGCTGCTCTCCATCTTCCTCGCCCCCGTCGGGCTGTTTGCCTACATGGCCTTCCTTTACTTCCGCGCCGGCGACGCGCTGGCCTTTGCGCACATCCAGCGCGCCTGGAATCGTGACATCGGCAATCCCTTCGAAGTGCTCTGGGGTGCGCTGGCGCTGCCCTGGCCACCCACGCCGGACGCCATGGTCATCATGTCGTGGGCCTGGGGAGCCGTCGTCGGCCTTCTGCTCACGCTCGTGTTGGCTGCTCGGGGGCGCTGGCCCGCCGCGATATTCTGCGGCCTGACCCTGCTGGCGTCACTGGCCGGCGGCATCACCTCCATGATCCGCTTTTCAGCGGGGCTCTACCCTCTCGGAATTGCCGCGAGCGAACTGCTGGCCGGCAACCGGCTCCTCTTGATCTTCGCCGTCATCGCGGCGGTAATCATGGACGTTGTTCTGATGAGCGGCTGGCTCCGCTCCTCGCTTTTCGTGATGTAGCGATGCCGGCTTCCGCAGCTACCCTCGGGCGCGTCGCGCTCATCGTGCTTCTGATTGCCTTCGAGGCGAGTGTCGCCGTTCTCGCGCTCAATCCTCAGGTCCCCGAGCGCTTCCGCGCGTTCTTCATCGAACGGACCACCGACTGCTGGCCGATCGAGGTCTCCGGGCACTACACGCTCGGCGAGAAGGTCTCCTTCATGCCCGGCGCCCCCGGGACACGCGACCTCACGGTCTGCGGCTGGTCTCAACCCACGGTCGAAGGGACCTGGGCGCAGGGTCCGGAGGCGCGCCTGCGCTTTGCCGTCGACCCGCCGAAGGTCCCGCTCAATTTGGAGCTCGAAATCCTCGGCTTCGTCACGGTCAAGCAACTGGTGCAGCGTATCGTAGTGAACGTCAACGGCCGCGCGCTCACGACACTGGTGCTCCAGAACGGCACCCCCGGCCGGCAGATCATTCGGATTCCGCCCGCAGTGGCGGCCCTTGGCAACGGCAAGATCGAGGTCACCTTCCTCTTCCCCGACGCCGTAACCCCGCAGTCCCAGGGCCTCGGCAGCGATCGCCGGCGCCTCGCCGCGCGGCTCCTCTCGGTGCGGCTCGCACCAGCGCCGCCTCTCGATCTGGCGACACTGGCGCTCATCCCCTATAAGCCCGCGGCATGACAGAGAGCTTCGCCGATCCCCGCACCCTCACCCACGATCAGCTCGAGGAAGGCACGGTCTTCGCGCCGCGCTTCGACAGCAACGGCCTCGTCACCGCCATCGCCATCGCTGCGGACGACGGGGCGGTGCTGATGCTGGCCCACATGAACGCCCAAGCGCTCGCCCGCACGCTTGAGACCGGGGAAGCCCACTACTATTCCCGCAGCCGCCAGCGCATATGGAAGAAGGGCGAGACCTCGGGCGAGGTGCAAAAGCTCGTCGAAATGCGCACCGACTGCGACCAGGACGCCATCCTGCTCATCGTCGAGCAGACCGGCCGCGGCGCCGCCTGCCACACCGGCCGTCGCAGCTGCTTCTACCGCCGCGTCACGCCGGAGGGATACCTCGCCGACGTCGGTGGCCCTCGCCTCTTCGAACCCAACGAGGTCTACGGCCGCTAGCGCCGCTCGAACGCCCCGACCAGCAGCAGGCCGGAGAAGAACCCGCCAAGGTGCGCTTGCCAGGCGATCTGCACATCCGTGCCGATCAGCGCCGGCAGCAGCGGCACCGCCGCGTTCAGCAC
>JAEZBF010000219.1 GCA_023427545.1 Pseudomonadota bacterium | reverse complement strand
GGCGGGGAGGACAGACGTGGGAAAAAGATGAGCTGCAAGCACGGGGCAGCGTGCTTGCAGCTCGGGGCCGGTGCGTGCGCCCGCGGGAGGGTGCTGGCCCGGCTCAGCCCATCCAGTGCGGCCGGGGTCGGGGGACCGGAGCCGTGGAGGTCGAATCCTGCATGGTGGAGTCGCTGGAGGGGGTGGGCTTGGGGACGGCGGCGGCAATCGCCTTTCCGCCCTGACATTGGAGGTCGGTGCACTCGGTCTGGGTGAGCTGCTGGGCGATCACCTGCCGGCTGGCGTCGAGCGCCTGGGCCGACAGGGTGTCGGCGGCGTGCCGGAGATCCGCCGGCGGGTGGAGCGCGATATAGGCCACCGTGAGCCAGAAGATGGAACGCAGCACGAACAACGGACACCTCGTGGGACCTGAACCGATCGGGCCTGAGGCTAGGTCCGCCATTTCAACGGCCAGTGGCAAAACTCGATAAAATTAGATGCAAATTGTCCCAGGCCGGCGACCTGGCGCGGGCAAGGAAGTATTTACGCTAGAAGGAGAAACAACCCTCGAGCGGGTGGCAAAAGCCGTGTTTTTGGCCGGAATGCCGGGCGACTTAAGGCGGCTTTAGGTCATAGCTGGGACGTTCGCCAGACCGGGAAGAATTGGCGTTTTCCAGTAAATGCGTATCGCTCTGCCCAAACTACAAGCCTTCCGTAAGCGCAGCACGACCAGCTCGGGGCGGCCCGAGATGCTCAGGCGCCAGACGCTGACGCAGAGCGCCCAGCTGGTGACGGGCGCCAGCGTCATCGCCAGTCCGTTCGGGTTCAACGCCGCGCTGCACGGCGCGCTGTTGCCTTTCACGCTGGCGATCCTCGGGCTGACGGTCGGGGTGCTGACGCTGGCGCTCTGCTATCGTGGCCAGTACGAGCGGGCGGCTGCCGGTCAGGTATACGGCGCGCTGCTGGCCGGGCTCATCCTCGCGATCGGCAATCCGGCCATTGCCGATTTCGGGCTCGCGACGGCGCTGCTGGCGCCGGTGCATGCCTCGCTGCTGTCGCGCTCGCCAGTCAAGAAGCGCAGCTGGGTCATGCTGGTCGCCGTGGTCGGCTTTGCGGCAGCGGGCTCGATGGGCCTGCTCTACTGGCCGGCTGCTTTTGCCGACGCCTACGAAGTCACCGCCACCACCACCTTCGGCATCGTCGCGATCGTCGTCGCCTTCTCGGCGAGCCGGCTGAACTCGGCATTCGAGGTCTACGACAAGGGCCAGATCAACGCCTACAAGCACCTGATCGAGCACGTGCAGGACGCCGTCATGCGCTTTTCGAGCGAGGGGCAGGTGCTGTTCGCTTCCCGCTCGTCCGAGCAGCTGTTCGGCTGCCGCCGCTACGAACTGACCGGCGGGGGCCTGCTCGAGCGTATCCACGTGATGGACCGGCCGACCTATCTCACCGCCTTTGCCGACGCCAACATGGACGGCAAGACCCGGACCATCGAGGTCCGGATGCGCCGCGACGACCCGGCGGCCCAAAAGCGGGTGCCGGAGTTCTTCTGGGTAGAAGCCGCGCTCTCGCCCGTTGCCCAAGAGGGCGTGTCCAGCGCGCGCTATGAGGTCGTTGCCCTGCTGCGCGACGTGACCGCGCGCAAGGACATCGAACTCGAAATGCAGAACGCCCGCCGCCTGGCCGAGGAGACCTCGAGCGCCAAGTCGCGATTCCTTGCCACGATCGGGCACGAGCTGCGCACGCCGCTCAACGCGATCGTTGGTTTTTCCGAGATGATGACGAGCGGCGTGGTCGGCGAACTCGCGCCCGCGCACAAGGAATATGCCGAGCTGATCCGCCAGAGCGGGCACCACCTGCTCGACGTCGTCCGCATGCTCCTCGACATGAGCCGGATCGAAGCCGGACGCTTCGAGCTGCAGACGGAGCCCTTCCAGCCGGAGACCCTCGTCGAGTCCTGCTTCCGCATGGTCGATGGCATTGCCAAGGAGCGCAACATCACGCTCCGTTCCGACATCCCCCGCGCACTGCCGATGCTCACTGCCGACGAGCGCGCGTGCCGGCAGGTGCTGATCAACCTGCTCTCCAACGCCATCAAGTTCAGCCACGAAGGCAGCGAAGTGGTCGTCTCGATGCGGCGGCAGGGCAGGTGCCTTGCCATGACGGTCAGCGATCGCGGCATCGGCATGTCGCCTGAATCGGTCAAGCGGATCGGCGAGCCGTTCTTCCAGGCCGAGGATGGCCTCGCGCGGCAATACGAGGGCACCGGGCTGGGACTCTCGATCGCCAAGGGGCTGGTCGAACTCCACGAGGGTGAACTGCAGGTGCGCTCCAGCCTGGGCGAGGGCACCAGCATCACGGTCGTCCTGCCCTTAAACGGTCCGGCAACCAAGTTGTCGGAAACTGCGGTCGTCACCAACCTCCGTCCGGAAGCGGCTGCATCGCAAATGCCCGAATGGCGAAACAAAAAAAGAAAAGCACTATGACCGCTGCCGTACTGACGCAGCTGCCGCTGGCAGCGGGCAGTGCCGTGGCGTCGACGCTTGGCCGCGTGGCTCTGTGGGGCCTCGCGAAGTACGCGCGCGCGCCGCTGTCCAATACCGCGATCCTGGGGCTCGCCACCTTCTCGCTCATGGCAGCGAGCAACGCACTCTATTTCCAGGCGCATCGCCATCCGGCACCGTTGTTCGGCGACCCGCAGGATGAGCTGCGCGAGCTGGCGCCGGTGCCGGTCGCTCCGGCCCAGCGGCCCAAGGCAAGGCCCAAGGCCGCAACCGTACAGACCACCGGCAGCGTGCCCAAGGCCGCCGCGCCGGCCAACACGCCGATCGGCAACGCCGAAGTGTTCGAACTGCAGCGCAAGCTCCAGGCCTTCGGGATGTTCGACGGCACGGTCGACGGACTCTACGGCCCCAAGACTGCGCGTGCGATCCGCAAGTTCGAAGAGCAGCAGGGGCTCAAGCCCAAGGGCGAACTCACCCGCCAGGTGCTGACGGCGATCCTCGGTGCGCAGATCATGACGC